>CAUYYY010000103.1:0-7007 GCA_963577165.1 Planctomycetota bacterium
GTTGTAGGACTCCATTATGTTCTCCTTCGCGTAGTTGCTTCGTTTATACTAGGCCCTAGGTAAACGATTTGTTTATTTGAAGTCATGTATCACACCTCTTACACCGACCGAACCCGGTATCGCCGCCGTTCGAGGTGAGCACAAGTCGTACGAGCTCAACTACGGTTTCGACGTTCATCTTCTGAAGAATTCTGTACCGATGATGCTCGACAGTTTTTGGCTTGATCTGCAGCTTGCGAGCAATGCGTTTCGTCTGGTCCGCGGCAACCAGTAGATCCAACACTTCACGCTCGCGAGCAGAAAGAGTCGCCAGCCGTGCGGCTATGTTCACCTCGTTGGCAGGCCGCTGCCGACTCTGCATAACAACGCAGATGTTATCCCGGATTCGTTTCAATAGATCGTGAACACCAAGCAGATCCTTCTCGGACATAATCCCGACGAGTCGTCCATCTCCATCGACCAGCAGTGTTGTGTAATTGTCAAGATGCATGATTTGCATGTCTTGCCGCATCTGCCTCTCCTCCGTGTACGTACAGCGGCCAGAAGATTCTTGCTAACACCACCGATTTAAAGAACGGGCAACGTTACGAATCGCCACAGAACTATGGGTTATAAACACTATGCGAAAACTAGGAAATATCCCGTTCACGTAGGTGTTTTCACCCACAAGCAACCGCACGTCCAGTACTAGAAAAGATTTATCTGGAATATGCGTAACAAGTGTGTTGAAAAAGTGCGGCCATCCTGCTTCCAACGTTTAAAATCTTATCTCACCTCTTCTTTTTTCCTCTTTTGCGCAATACTAGCAATACGATTCGTCACACTCGGGATGGGTGTCCGTTTCGTAGGCGCTAGAGACGGGTGACCGGAAAGGATCCTAACGACGACTGCCCCGAGATGTAGCCACCGGCTTCGTGCCGGCCACTGAGAGGGTGCCGGTAAGAACCGGCCCGAGCTATATCGTGCGGTGGTCACCAACCACCCGGGAGCGTTCCTCTTGCCCGCCGCCACGTACGATGCGTATGCCGATCGCGGCGAAAGCGAGAACCGGAACAAGGAGCTTAAGTGCGGCTTGCAGGCGGACCGCGCCGGCGATCATCGTTACTTTGCCAACTTGTTTCGTCTATATCTGCACACGGCCGTCTAGAATCTGCTGGTCCGGATGCGCCATGAGGTGGTCGATCCGTTACCGGAACCGGCCGGCGGAGAGCTGCCGGCCGTCGTCGTTGGCAGTGGCACAAACGGCATCGCTAGCACGCCCCGCTCGGCGAAGGTCACCCGTATACCTAGCGAACACGGCTGATCAAAGTGGCCGCTTATGTGCGGCAGACGACTCGTCGTGTGATCGTCCAACTCACATCCAACTGGCCCTACCTGGATCACTACCGACAGGTCCGTCAGCAAGTTCTCTCGGACGGCCGGGCCTCTTTCGACACGAGCTAGCGCGCGGATTAACTCGATTCTTCCGTACCTCATCGGTCTCGAAACTGTTTGGGGGAAAAGGGGCCTTGCAGCCTCAACAGATCCATTCCGTCCCTGCTACCCACCACTGGCTACACATCGCCGTCAGATTCTCCATTTGACCAATTCATGAATAATCCGGGATAGGCACACCCTTTGGTGCATCTTGAATATCACATGACAGTGCAACGGGACACGTTTGGCCCTCGATCAAGGGTAAAGCGGGGGCGATCTGCCCCGGGTGTCGGAGGAAGTTCTGATACCGGCAGCAAGTCTTCCCTAACTCGGCCGTTATCAGGTTCCTCTCGACCCCTCGCCCACGTGCGCTGAGGCCGTCAGCTACTCAAAATAAGATCATCGGTGCCATTTCTCACACTGCTGAACTATCCTCGCACACAATTGCACACTATTCCCCAGATAAAAGGGCGGGGCTGTCAGAGATTCCGGTTTCTTGCGATTTTAGTAGGGGTAATTGCACTTAATGCGCAACACAAATTTCCTCTAAAGAAGGGGTCTGAGCGAAATAGCACAGTTCGTGCTGCTGAGAGCGAGGGCAAGCGTCACAAGTGTAGACAGAGAAACCGAGAAGAAGAGCCACGGATTGAACACGGATGAAACAGAAAATGTTGCTTTGGCAACTTTATAAAATCATCCGTGTTTCATCCGTGGCTTAAGGAATATTTTTGTGTTTTTCGTGGCTATCTTTCCTCTGACGGTTCACTCATCACGAATCGGCATGGTACGGAAGTCCACGCGGTCGAGTGGCTCAAACCCGGCGCTCTGGGGTCGTCCAGCAACGTGTGCCGATTGGTTCCAGGGAAACGTATATGCGACTGTTTGGCCGGTCGAAGCATCGCTGATGTAGACAATCGATTTCGCGGCCTGGACGTTGGAACGGCCACGCGGCATGTCAACCAGGCCGGTGACCATCAGATACTTGGGGTTCTTGCTGCCGCCCTGGCCGAAATCGGCGGAGACGTTACGCCGGAATAGCGAGTTAAACTTACCGGTCTTCGGATTAATCACGGCTGCTTGCAGATTGCCCGTAAGAAAATCGAGGAAGTAGATCGCCTCGACCCGCTCGTCGACCAAGCCGGTGGCGATGGCGTAGTTCTCCTGCCCTTGGGTGGCCGAGGCGTACAAGGGCACAGGCGGCCAGATGTCACGGACAGCCAGCCCCAGAATCAAGCCGATCACCACGCCAAGCAACAAGGTAATGCCGCCGGTACGCTCGGTTTTATCCATTGCCTGTTCTCCTGGTTTGTTATTCCTCTCGTTCCCAAGCTCTGCTTGGGAACGTATCTCCTGGAAGCTCTGTTTCAAAGTCCTTCTTCGAGTTCCCGAAGCCCTGGTACGGTTGCGAAGCAGAGCTTCGGGGATTTTGGTTCCCAAGTGGAACTTGGGAACCAGTGCATGCGCGGGGACAAGCCCCGCGGATCGCACTTTTTTGCTTTGTCAGCGGCCACTGAATCGTATCCGTTTTATAAGCCGACAGCTAGTCGAGCCGGGCCGATCGCCTTATATTGCGGTTCTGTCACACTCAATCGCAAAGCAGGACATTCCCCTCATGGCGACTAACGGTTCGCTTGGTCGGAAACTACGCATGGGCCTGGTTGGCGGAGGTGCGGGCTCGTTCATCGGACGTGTCCATAGTACGGCTGCCGTGCTCGACAATCGAGCGGCGCTGGTTGCCGGAGCGCTTTCTTCCGATCCGGAGCGTGCCAAGGATTCGGCCCCGGACTACGATATTCCGGCCAGTCGGGCTTACGGCTCGTATGGCGAGATGCTCGAGACGGAGCAGAAATTGCCCGCCGATGAGCGGATCGATTTCGTCACGGTGGCCACGCCGAACCACACCCACTTTGAAATCGCCCAGGCGGCATTGCAGGCCGGCTTCCATGTGATCTGTGACAAGCCGATGACGTTCGATCTGGCCCAGGCCACGGCGCTGGCCGAACGGGTCCAGAGCAGCGGCGCGGTGTTCGCCGTCACGCACAATTACACCGGCTATCCGCTCGTGCGTCAGGCGCGGGCGATGATCGCCGCCGGCGAGTTGGGCGAGATCAATGCCGTGCGGTGCAACTATATCCAGGGATGGCTGCGGACCCGCATCGAATCAGACGGCCAAAAACAGGCGTCGTGGCGGACCGATCCGACCAAGAGCGGCGCGGCCGGCTGTTTCGGCGACATCGGAACGCATGCCTACAACTTGGTGCGATACATGACCGGCTTACGGCCCGAGTCGATCGGTTGCCATCTGAAAACGTTCGTCGACGGTCGACAGCTCGACGACTATGGTCATGCGGTGATTCGGTTCGAGAACGGGGCCCTCGGCACGGTGACCGCCTCACAGATTAGCCACGGACGAGAAAACGATCTGTCGATCGAAGTCGACGGCACCGAAGGTTCACTGGCCTGGCGTCAGGAAGAGCCGAACCAGATGATCGTGCGACAGAACGGCCGGCCGCACCAGATTTATACCCGCGATCCCAATGCACCGTTTATGAGCGCGGCCGCGGCGGCGGCCTGTCGCCTGCCCGCCGGGCACCCGGAGGCGTTTTTCGAGGCGTTCGCCAACATTTACCGGGCGGCTTACGACGATATGATCCGACATGCGGCCGGCGAGTCGATCGGCCTGAGCGAGACGATTTATCCCAATGTGCTCGACGGCGTGGAGGGAATGCGGTTCATCGAGCAATGCGTGGCCAGCAGCTCGCAAGAAGGCGCCTGGCTGCCGATGGACGGCGGGTAAGAGACACCCCGGCTGCTTCTTGCTCAGTTCCGGCTGCCGGCGTAGCGCGTGACATAGTAGAGCAGGACCATGATTGCCTGCAGCGTCGCCGCGACGTACGTCCAGGCGGCCGCGTTGAGCACACGGTTGACGTAGGTCATGTCTTGCGGACTGACAATGCCATGCTCGACCAGCACCGACTTCGCCCGAGCGCTGGCGTTCAGCTCAACTGGCAGGTTCACGACCTGAAAAATCACCACGGCGGCAAACAGGATAATGCCGATCAGCAGCAACGGGGGCAAATGGAAAATGACGCCGACCATCGCCAGCGACATGCCGGCGCTGCTGCCGAAGCCGGCTGCCGGCACGGCCACATTGCGGACCATGAGCGGTGCGTAGTTTTTGGCATCCTGAATGGCGTGCCCCGCCTCGTGGGCGGCGATGCCCACGGCCGCCAGCGAGCGAGCGCCGTAGACTTCGGGGCTGAGCCGCAGAACCTTGTCTCGCGGATCGTAGTGGTCGCTCAAATGGCCCGGCACTTGCTCGATGCCGACCTGGCTGAGCCCGGCCGAATCGAGAATATGCCGGGCAGCCGCGGCACCAGAAAGCGAGGCAGACATACGTTGGGCCGCGGCGTAGGTCGCCTTGACCCGATACTGGGCCCAAACGGCCAGCAGCATCGCCGGCGCGATCATCAGGAGATACTTGGGATCGAATATCATGGTACTTACCCCAGTAAGGCTCGAATCATCAGGTGGTTGCTGTAATTTCAGCACCCCGGCTGCTAGAAGAGTTGTTAGTCGCCAGTCATTTGTCGTACAGCAGCCGGGGTGCTTACCAATGCCCCAGCTACTCCTTGCTGTTTAATAGGCTATTCGTAACCAGCCTACGGTTTCTTGAATTCTACGTAAACGGGTTACTGGCGGTCTTTCATAGGCGCCGGGCGTCACTGCTGGACAAACCCAATCTTGGTCGCCACTTCCTCGCCCGAAGGCGGCCGACTACAATCCGAAACAAATCGAGTAACTATCGTGCCGAACAGGATTGGGACAAGGTAAGCAGTGGCACTCGTCAATTAAACGTTGCAGGACCAGCAGGTATCCGTTGGAATGACGCGAGGCTTATTCATCACGGGCACGGATACCGAAGTTGGCAAGACCTATGTGACGGCGCTCGTCGCCAAGGCGCTGGTGGCGGCCGGCCGGCGGGTTGGTGTTTACAAACCGGTCGCCAGCGGTTGTCGCGAGCAGGACGGTACGCTGGTCGCCGACGACGCAGTTTCTCTGTGGCAGGCGGCCGGGCGGCCGGGCGATCTTGAGCATGTCTGCCCACAGCGTTTTCGAGCACCGCTGGCACCGCATCGGGCGGCGGCGGCCGAGGGCCGGGCGGTCGACGAGCGAATGTTGCGTGACGGTGTTGCGTATTGGCGTGAGCGGTGCGATGTGGTGTTGGTCGAGGGCGCGGGCGGACTGATGTCGCCCGTGAGCGAGAACGATTACAACGCCGACTTGGTCCGCGATCTGGGCTATCCGCTTGTGGTCGTCGCGCCCAACGTGCTCGGTACGATCAACGGGACGTTGCAGACGCTGATCACGGCCGAAACGTTTGGTGAGGGACTCGACGTGGCCGGTGTCGTGCTCTGCAACGTGCGGCTAGGCGACGACGTGAGTCGGCAGAGCAACCGTCAGGAACTTGAGCGGCGTTGCGTCGCGCCGCTGTTGGCCGAAGTGGCGGACGGGGCCGACGCGTTTGACGTCGAGGTGGATTGGTTCGCAATGGCGAGGGAACCGCAATCTCTGTAGGGAACGCCCTCAGTGGCGTTCCGTTGTGCCGGAGTGGAGCGCGTGTACCCAATACTCGGAACGGCACGGAGGCACGTTCCCTACAGGGCCCTACGATGAGGCCGCGGCAGCGAGCTGCTCCTGTTGTCGCTGCTCGGCTTGCGTCGTGTCGATGGCGAGGTTCATCGTCACACTCCAACAGCCCTCGGCATCGCCTTGGACGATCCAGTGCGGTTGGACTACGGTCGACTGATGCACCAGTTCGTAGCCTCCTTCGGACTGACTGGCCGAGCGGATCGGGAACGTCCAGATGCCGCTCTTTCGATTGATAGAGAGCGTCAGGTCGATGCCCAGCCACTGGTCGACCAGGCCGAGTCGCTCGGCGTCGATCAGCTCGAGTTGCGAACCAAGATGGCCCAGTGAGTTACCCTGTGCGTCGTAGAAAAAACGATCGTCGACGTTCTCGGGCAAGCCGGCGAAGTTCAGCTCGACCGAAAAATGGAGCGGCTGATCCTGGGACAGGCCTTCGAGGAGGTACGCGATTTCGAGATGCGATGCGCCCGCCTCGAGCGTGATGCCTTTGGTGATTTTGACCGGCATGTCTCCGACCTGCCCTGCGCGGACAAGTTGCACCTGGATGCGATCGGGATTGCGCCGCACGCGGGCTTCGTAGATGCCGGTGAGGAAATCACCTTGTTCGGTGGCCGTGCCGACGGCGACTTGCGAGAGCGACGTGTCGGTGCTGTAGAAATGGTCTTGCAGGCTCTTGCGAAGCTGGGCGTCGTATTGAATTTGTTGGTCGAGGCCCTCTTGCTTGAACACCACGCGATCGTGGATGCTCTTGACGTCGTCGTCTTGCGAGTGGGTGCCGGCGAGAATCTTTCGGTGGTAGGCCTCGGGCCGGCGGGCCAGCGTGGAAAGCAAATTGTGGCAGATCGAACGAACGTCGAGTTCATAGAGCTGCCCGCCGGCGGCCGGCGCCACCCAGGCCACGAGGCGATCGTTGGCCAGACGGACTTCTTTTCGCGAGTCAA
>CAUYYY010000104.1:0-6972 GCA_963577165.1 Planctomycetota bacterium
CTCCACGCGATGCTCGACGAGCGTCGCGGAGCCGATGCCGCGCTGGCACAGCATGCCAGCCAGTGCCCAACATGTCACCAGTTATTGGCCGACTACACCGTGTTGCTCGGTGCCGTCTATGCGCGTGCTGAAGTTGCCGTGCCGACAGATCTGGCCGATCGGGTCCTGGCCGACCTCCCACGTCTGCGGACATCGCGAGCACGTCATGTACTTGGCAGTAACCTTCGTCTGGCATCGGTATTGGCCGTGGCCGCTTCGCTCTTGATCGCGGCGTATCTTGCGATCGACTATCGTCATGAAATGACGCTCTACGACGGCCTGGACAAGTCGAGCGCAGAGGCCGAAGTCCGACGAATCGAGGCATTGCTGCCGCTCTTGGGTATGCTCGACCAGCAAGGTGTCGAAACCGTCTGCCGAGCGACCGGACGCTCCATGGCGACCTTGCCGACTACCTTTCCGATTGCGGTTTGGCAAGTCACTAGCGATTCGCCACCCGATCCACTGATCGTCGCTCATGCCGGATGGACGCATCGTGTCGCATCAGGAATCCGCCCGCTGGCCGTTTCGATGGTGTGGGCGCTCGAGGTGTTACGCGACACACTGCCGAGCAAGTCGGACAGTCCAAACGATACGGATCCGGCATCGACCGACACCTCGTGAGCCGACAATAGGCCACCGACACCCCGGGCGACGATCACCGCTAGAAAGCACCCCGGCTGCTGTGTCACGACAGATTCTGTCCGCTTATTCAGCAGCAGCCGGGGTGCTGAATCACCGCCAGAACTTTGCGAGCTACCGTATCGCCACTTCACCTTCTGTGAACTGCCCGACAGATTCTTCCGCGACTGGGGCAGGTAGGGTGGGCACGACGGGCGTCGACTGGGTTTCCTGTGATTGGGTTTCTTGTGATTGGGTTTCTTGCGACGGGGTGTCTTGTTTGGCGTAGCCCAGATCGCGAAGCACTTCCAGCACTTCGCTGCAAGTCGGGAACATCCGCCCGCTACGATGTTTGTAAATGTCCATGGCGTTCATAAACTCGAGTTCCAGATCCGAGTAATCGCGCTCGCACGTCGTCGGATCGATCTGTCGCCGCCGATTGACCTTTTCCCGCCGCTTTATCGTCCTCCGTTCCGAAGCGATCGGCTTCTGTTTGGTGCGGCGTTCGCTTTCTTGACGGCGATCCGCGTCCCGCCGGTCGACGGTTACTTCCTGTTCCGCCGCCGATTTGCTACGGGCCGACTTTTTCTTCACCTTGGTTGTCGATGCCTTACGTTTTGTCGATGCCACCTTCTTCGTGCTAGCGGTGGTGCGACGCGATTTTTTTACAGTCGATGATTTCTTGGTCTTCGTCACGGAAAACTCTCCCCAGATGACTTTGAGGTGTTTGCCCCAGACAGGTTACAGATGATGAAAAAGTTCAACCTGGACGCAAAAAGACATCGGGATATTGCACTGTTAAGTTTCAGCGAATAAATAAAATAGGCGGTTCTGGCGGTTAGAACGCGTTGTACAGATTCTCCGGCTTGCGCAATGATTCCGATCATGCCGCGTCGGCCCACACTCGTCTTGCACGATTCGGCGGCCATCGCTAAAGTTCCGCTCCTTGGTCGTGCCGCGCCTGCCCTTTTGGCCGGACGATCTTCCTTCTCATGCCAGACGGTTCCTAAGTTTGTGAGGCATCGCATATCGTGAGCCAGTCCAAATCCTTCCGCCCGTCCAATCCCTTGCGTTCGTCGATCCGACGATTGACGGTCAGCGTCTTCGCCGTCGCCCTGTTTGCCGGTTGCAACTTTGCTTCCCGGGGCATGAACAGCGACGGCGTCCGGCTGTACCAACAAGGCAACGGCCAGGCGGCCGCATCGCGTTTCATACAAGCAATCGCCCACGATCCGACCCGTCCGGACGGCTACTACAACTTGGCCGCGACCCTCCATCAGTCAGGACGTCTGCACAATCGGCCCGAGGATCTTGACCAGGCAGAGAACTATTACAATCAATGCCTCGATCGTGATCCCGATCACATCGATTGTTACCGAGGTTTGGCAGTTCTGTTGGCCGACACCGACCGCTCCGACGCCGCATCGCGGTTGATCGAGGGCTGGTCGACCCGCAGTCCTTCCTCTCCGAATCCCAAGATTGAAATGGCTCGCCTGCTCGAAGAATTGGGCGAGACCGACAAAGCAAAGGAGCGTCTCGAAGAGGCGCTATCGATCGAACCGGACAACGCTCGTGCCTTGGCCGCACTGGGTCGGCTTCGCGAGCAATCGGGCCAGCACACTCAGGCATTGGCGAACTACGATCGGTCTTTGCAGTCCAATCAATTCCAGCCGCACGTGGCGTCCCGCGCCACGGCACTTCGGGCGGCCGTCGGTGGTCGATCTCCCGCGACATCGACCAGAGCAACGCGACTGGTAAACCGGCCACCGTCATCCGTCCGCTACTAAGCTCTGAACCCTGACACCTGAACCCTGTCCCCTGACTCCTGTCCCCCTGCCTTCCCGCCCCATCGCCAAGCCGAATTCGTCCCGCTACAATGGCGTTTTCGACCGACACACGGGCGAGACAGGTCCTGCTGCGGACCGACTTTCTCGGCTCGCCTCACGTTGGTCCCCCCCTTTGACTTGACAAGTGTGGATCTCACAAGTGTGTTCCGCGACGATGACGAAGCGAGTTACTAATTTCTCACCCGGTCCGGCCGTTCTGCCCGAGCCGGTGCTGGCCGCGGCCAGGCGCGATCTGTTGGCGCTACCTGGCGTCGGGAGCTCGGTGCTCGAGATCAGCCATCGCAGCCCGGCTTTCAAAGAGATTCTCGATGCTGCCGAAGCGGGACTCCGCAAGTTGCTCGACATTCCGCGGAACTACCGTGTGCTGTTTCTCCAAGGTGGCAGTCGCCTGCAGTTCTCTATGGTGCCGATGAATCTGCTCCGTGGCAGCGGCCGTTCGGCCGACTATGTGCTGACCGGTGCCTGGGGCAACAAAGCGATCGTCGAGGCCCGTCGCGAGGGCGACGTCCGCGTGGCCTGGGACGCCAAGGAGACGAACTACGACCGGCTGCCCGAGCCGGGCGATTTGGACCTCGATGCCGATGCGGCTTATTGCCACTTTACCTCGAACGAAACGATCGAAGGTGTTCAGTTTCCGACCGAGCCCGAGGTGGGCAACGTGCCGCTGGCTTGCGATGCGTCGAGCGATTTTCTTTCCCGTCCGCTGCCCATCGGGCGGTACGGCTTGCTCTACGCCTGTGCCCAGAAAAATGCCGGCCCGGCCGGAGTGACCGTCGTGATCTTACGCGAAGACTTACTCCAGCGAGGCGCCGAGACGCTGCCCGGCATGTTGAACTACCGCAACCATGACGAGCACCATTCGCTCTACAACACACCACCGACGTTTGCCATCTACATGCTGCGGCTCATCGTCGACTGGTTGACGAATGATATCGGCGGACTCGAAGCGATGGCGGCGCAAAACCGGCGCAAGGCCCAAATGCTGTACGAGGTGATTGATCGAAGCGATGGATTCTATCGAGGACATGCACGAACGGATTGTCGTTCCCTGATGAACGTCACGTTCCGTTTGCCCTCGGATGAGATTCAGGCCACGTTTATCGCCGGCGCCGCCGAGCGCGACCTGCACTCGCTCAAGGGCCATCGCTCGGTGGGCGGAATTCGCGCATCGATTTATAATGCCATGCCGGTCGCCGGCGTCGAGCAGCTCCGCAACTTCATGACCGGATTCCACAAGAAAAACATTTAACGCGGCTCGCTTGCGAGCCGCGTTTTAGCCCCCGTATTTTAGCCCAGGTCGCCAGGCCGGCCGAACAATAACTAATAACCAACAACCAACCTAAACCACGATGCCACGAGTTATTGTCTTAGACGATCTAGCCCAGGAAGGTCTCGACCTGCTAGCCGATGCCCCGGGCGTTGAGTACGAAGTGCGGACCGGCCTCAAAGGGGACGAGCTACGCACAGCGCTCGCCGAATTCGACGGAGCGATTTGCCGCAGTTGTGTCAAGCTGACGGCCGACGTCCTCGAAGGCAATCGCCGGCTTAAGGCGATCGTCCGCGCCGGAGTCGGCACCGACAACATCGACAAGACCGCCGCCACCCGGGCAGGCATGGTGGTGATGAACACGCCGGCCGGCAATACGCTGAGCACCGCCGAGCACACGATCGCCCTGACGATGGCCATGGCGCGTAATGTTCCCGCCGCCCACCAGAGCCTTGTCGAAGGTCGCTGGGATCGCAAAAAGTACATGGGCACCCAGCTCGCGGGCAAGACACTCGGCATTGTCGGACTCGGGCGGATCGGCCAAGCGGTTTCCCTCCGCGCCAAGGCGCTCGATATGCGCGTGCTCGGATATGACCCGTTTTTGTCGAAAGAACGGATCGAAGAACTGGGCATCGAGCCGATCGCGACGGTCCGCGACATGTTGCCCGACATCGACTTTCTAACGGTCCACACGCCGCTCAATGAGGAAACACTAAACCTGATTAGCGCCGAAGAGATCGAGATCATGCGGCCCGGTGCGCGATTGATCAATTGTGCCCGCGGCGGCATCTACGACGAAGCGGCGCTGGTCGCGGGGCTCAAGTCGGGCAAGCTGGCCGGTGTGGCGCTGGATGTTTATGCCGAGGAGCCCTGCACCGACAGCCCGTTGTTTGACATGCCGGGCGTCGTGGCCACGCCCCATCTTGGCGCCAGCACCGAAGAAGCCCAGACGCAAGTCGCGACTGAAGCGGTCGGACTACTGGTCGATTATCTCAGCACCGGCGCGATTCGCCATGCGGTCAACGTCGCTCCGCTCGACCCGAAAACAGTTGCCGGGCTGCGCGGTTTTCTTGACCTTGCCTACCGGCTCGGACTGCTAATGGCACAACTGGCGCAGACCGGTGGCAAGCAATGCCGCGTGAAGTACGTCGGCGAGATTTCATGCAAGGACACGAAGGTTCTCACGGCCAGCTTTGCGGCCGGCCTGTTGCAGCATGCGCTGAGCGAAGATGTGAACATCATCAACGCCGAGATGATCCTTCGGGAGCGAGGCATTGAACTGGTCGAGGAATGTCGCAGCGAGATGGGCGCATTCAGCTCGACGATGATGGTCGAGGTCATTACGGACGAACGTACGCATCGGGCGACCGGAACCTTGTTTGGACGTGAGATGGCCCGCCTGGTCGAGCTGGAAGACTATCGGCTCGAAGCGTATCTCGATGGGTGCCTGCTCGTGTTTCAGCATCGTGACGTGCCTGGCATCATCGGCAACGTCGGTACGATTTTCGGCAGCCATCAGATCAACATCGCCCAGATGGCGGTCGGTCGCAGCGGCGACAAACCGGGCGGCGATGCGATCGGCGTTCTCAACCTCGACTCCGAACCGAGCGACGAAGCGCTCGAGGCCGTCCGCTCTCACGACGCCATCCTCTCGGCGACGGTCATTCATCTCCCCCCCGCCGGCCAGCGCCCACCTTGGTTGCAGGGTTAACGCGTTTTTCGTTACGCTGACCGCCAAATGGACCAGCTCGTCTATGAGTTCTACGGCCTGACCAACAAAGAACCCCACATTTTCCAGCAGGCGATGGCAAGGTAGAGTCGATCTGGAGAATGCTCGATGGATATCCGTGCGATTGAAATAGACCATTATAGGAGCCAACCATGAAAGCCAAATACGATGCGAAAACTGATAGCCTGACCATCGAGTTCTCGTCGGCTCCGGTGGCAGAGAGCGACGAGGATAAGCCAGGGGTGATTCTCAACTACGACGCCGCAGGCAACCTGGTCGGCCTGGAGGTGCTCGATGCTTCAACGCGGGTATCCGAAACACGGACCATGCAGTTTCAGGTGGCTGACTGACACTCGCTTTTGAGTAATCGTGCCCGTCACGGTTACCTGTTTGTGTTCGTCGACCAGTTCTTACACCACAAACAGTAGGCAAAGATCGACCACGAGCGGACGGTCCTCGCGCGACAGCCCTAAAACCACCGACCGCCGAATTGATGTAGCTCGGGCCTTTCTGGCCCGTTCCAGCCGGCACTCCTTGTGGTTATCTCTGTAACCGGTAAATCCGCGACTTCTGCGCGGTGAAAAAGTGGCCCAGCACGAGAGGGCATTGCGGATTTGCTTCGATATCGCTCGGCAGCTGATTACCATGGAATAGTGAGCGCGTCTTACTCTTTTCCGTGCGACTCGCACCGTCCGTGCGGCTCGCACTTGGTAATCTCCCGGCCCTTCTCGCGTTTGTTTTCTCATGCAGCTTCTGATGATGTTGGCCGTCGTGGCCGCGGTCGCGATTTCCGATAGCGCACCGCGACAGCCGATCACTGATGGTCCGTTGTATCTCATGCTGGCTCTGGCTTGCATGACGGCGGTGCCGCTGTTCGCCGTGGCGGTCGCACACGTGACTGTATCGCAGATTCGCAGCGGCGTCGAACGACAGCACTGGTTGCGGCGTTTTACTCGACTGCGCACGGCACACACTATCCTGTGGTCGGCGAGCATCGCGGCCGTCCTCTACGGATTTGGCTGGCCGCAGATCGTCCGTTGCAATTGGCAGCTCGAGGGTCTGTTCCTTGCCGAGGACCTGTTGATTCTGTTTCCTGTCGTGATACCGATGTTGCTCTCTTGGGCCGTGTTCTACGAGGTGGACCGCGCGCTGGCCGTGGCCCATTCCGGCAGCGGACAACCGCTCGAAAGCCGTGCTTCGTATGTGGCGATGTACGTTCGGCATGATCTCGGTCTGCTACTGGTTCCGGTCATCAGCCTGTTTGCATTGCAGGATACGATTCGGTGGATCGCGCCGCGATTTGATCAGCAAGGTTACGCCCCGGTCGTTTATCTGTCGATGCTTGCCGTGCTGATGGTTTTCTTCCCGCTAGTTTTGAGCCGCATTTGGGACACCCAGCCACTGCCCGAGGGTCCGCTTCGCAGGCGGCTCTTCGCCACTTGCCGTGGCGAGCGAGCCCCGGTTCGGGATAT
>CAUYYY010000105.1:0-6968 GCA_963577165.1 Planctomycetota bacterium
GTGAACAGACCAGCAAATGGCCGCTCACCGCGCAACTTCCGACATTGTTTCTGGCGTTGACCGAGATTCCGATATTGCTGCTGGATCGCTGGCCAAGCGTGGCCCGAAATTGCTCCTTCCCATAGCTGTCAAAACCAACGATCGCCCGCTGACTGATGTCCATTGCGACCGTCGTCTTGTCAAAAAATGGTTGCAATGTGTCGCGTATTTCAAAAGGTGTCGTGAACTTCCGCTGGCGTACGTTGCCCTTCGTAGCAACCTTTCGGACTTTGACGAGACCTCGTGGCCAATGGTCTGGCCCGCCGGGAGCGCTGTGTGCAAGATCGGCGGCCGGCAAAGCTGCCACAAGCTGAGCACCGGTTTTTCCGTCAAGACAAACTTGATCGGCAAACTCGGTATTTAATCGCCGGTCAAAGTGAGCCGCCTGGTCGGTCCGGCCCGCTTGGCGCAACAGCTCAGCCATCAAGGCGGTCGCCGCGCCGCGCCGCACAACGCTCGCAGATGATTCCAGGCGACGCAGGATCATTTCGCACTTTAGCAGATTGCCTTCGGCCAGCAGAATACGAGCCAATCGCTCTCGCACGTCGTCGCTCTCGGTGATGTCTCCAAAGGTATCCAGAAACCGATGTAACTCAGCTTTCGTTGCTTCGGCGCCAAGCGCCGCTTTGTGGCTTTCCACAACGGCCTCGATCTCTCGCCGCTCATCCGGTCGCGCCGCTTTGCTCAGATCCAGTAGTTGCGATTGAATCCAGCGATCCAATCGAACGGTTCGGCTCTCTGAGTCTCGGACCATCTCGGTCGTGTCCCCATTCAGGTCGATTAATTTCAAATAGGCGTTGAGCGCTTCGGGTCTCCGAGCCGCCGTATGCAGACCATGGGCCATGAGCCGATAAAACGTCGCTCGTAGTGACGGATCTTCCACCAGGGAATCCAGTTCCACGGCAGACTCGCGGTAGGTCGCAAAATCGTTCCGCAGACCACGAATCAAACTGGTCACCAACAGATCGCGCGTTGCTTGAGTTGGCGCAAGTTGGTAGGCGT
Source organism: Planctomycetota bacterium (assembly GCA_963577165.1). Taxonomy (GTDB): domain Bacteria; phylum Planctomycetota; class Planctomycetia; order Pirellulales; family CAUYYY01; genus CAUYYY01. Next base: position 1,042 of record CAUYYY010000105.1, read on the forward strand.
GTCGAAAGCTGGCAACCGCCGACTTGATATCGTCCTGATCCAGGGCAAGTTCGCCTTGGCGCATCAAGGCTTCGGTGTCATTCGGGTCCTCGGCCAACGTTAGGTTCACACGATCGCGAAGCGGTTCGATCTGATAAAACGCGTCCAACGAGTCGGGGCCGAGGGAGACCACGCTGCCTCGATGACAAATCAGATTTCCCGGAATAATCCCGTTACGCGACTTGCTGTGATCGACGATTTGGCCGTTGCTCAAATCGATTTTGACGACCTCCTGTGAAGAAAGCGGAAGGTAGTAGTAAGCGTCGGCATAAAAGCCTCGTCCGCTCGGCAGGCTGCCCTCTGGCAGCGGGCAGTCGCCCTTCTCCCAAACCGTCTTGCCCGTCCGCAGATGGATGACAGTGATGTTCGTTCGGCCGATCAATACGACGCTGTCGTCATGAACACAGCCGACGTACAAGCACTCATCACGATCGTGCTGCCACGTCAAAGTGCCCTTAAGCAGGTCGAGACAGTAGAGCCGCTGCGGCATCGCCTCCACGGGGGTCAACAGAACATGGCCATCCACGAGGATGGGACTGCTATCAACCCAACGACTATCCGATCGATTCCGGCTGTTGCCGGCCAGCGCCATCTGGCGACGAAAATTACCGGGGGTCGGCTGCTGTGGATATTGATAGGCCCACAACAACGAACGCTTTGCCAGATCGACTGCCACGATCGCACCGGCCGAAGTGGGACAGACCAAGATCCCGTTGGCATACGAGGGTGAAGCGCCAGAGAGCCGACGCCCCGTATTATGGGCAATGTCCCGCTCGACATCGGCCAACTGCTGCGACCACCTGAGCTTACCCGTCTGAGCATCCAGAACGAGCAATCGAATGCCGCTCTTAATCTCGACTAGACAGAAGAGTTCTCCGGAGATGGCCAACGGTGCGCCCAAGAAAAACACTCCATCCAGCTCCGGCGAGTCCGTGTTCGGACCGCCGACTTCCCAGACGAGCTTGCCCTCGGTCTTCAGGTCGAGTGCAGCCAGGCGATTACTCCGGGCGCCGGCTTGCGGGAACGCATTACGACCGATGATTGCCCGCATGGCAAATAGTCTCTGGCCAGGAATCGCCATCGCCCGGTTCATTTGATTCGCCTGCCGCATCGGCCATCCCAAGTCACGGATGAGATAAACCCGCTTGCCGTCACTGCTCAGAGAGCCATAGACCGCGTCGTCCCATAGTCGCTGATCAAGCAGCATGGCCAACTGGGTTGCCCAGTTACGGTTTCCGTTACCACGATGGGCCGTCATCGAGCGACTGACCGAGTCGGACGCAGCAGGTCGTGCCTCCCAAACACGTCGTCCTGTCTGAAAGTCGACCGCCACCAGCTTTTGTGCCGTTCGCATCAACACCGTGTCACCGACAGCCAAAGGTTGTAACCTCGGAATCGCCGCAATGTTTTGTACGTCGTAGTCGTTTCGAATTTGTTGAACGATTTTTTCTACCGCCGGATCGTCGGCCGTCCGCTGACGCCAACGCGGAGAGAGCAGCGGACGGTCGCCGTCGCTTTTCGCATTGCGGGCAGCGTTGCCGCGAAACGTGATCCATTGCTCGCCGAGCGTCGGCAAATCGGAAATCTGCTCGCCGACGACGCGTCGCAGCCACTCCGATGCGGTTTCAACATCCTCGGCTGGCTCGATCTTGCGGCCTCCGATCTGCACTTGGGAGAATCCCGGGGTGGCAAGCATCGACGAAATCGTTTCGAGCGCACGCTCCTCCATGTCGGCTCGCGCCCAACTTGCCGCGGCCAGCACGGCCAGCGTCGGACCGTAGGCGCGCTGAGCGTCCGGCGTGTCGAGCAGTTGTTGAAAACAGATCGCTGCCTGCAATGGTCGACCGCTATCAAGGTGATGTCGTCCGAGCAGCAGAGCCGCCTCGTAGCCTGATTGGGTGTGAAAATAGCGTCGGGCGACCTCTTCCAAGATCGCGATCTGGCCGGTTGCCGTCGCTCTCTGGAGCATCTTCTTGGCCCGCGCACCGAATTGAAGTCGATACGTAGCCATTCCATCGAGCGGAAGTTCCTGAATCGTACGCAGCGATTCCGACTTCAGGCTGCGGAACTGACGCTTGTCACCCGCCGGGTGAAAAAACGAATCTTCGGGCGCCGCGAGCACCTGATCGAGCAATACGACGGCATCGCCGAACCGTCGTTCGCTGATCAGCTGCGAAATTCGGCCATAATGACGAACCGATTCGCGGTCGCTGGGCAAGATGGCTTCTGACCAGTGATTGTCATCCGGATTTTCCAACTCGTCCTGAGAACGGGCCAGCGGAGGGAATACGAAGAAGCCAATCGCCGCCGCTACGACCCATCGGAAACACGATGTTGTTTGCTTGACCATGAAGATCCGTCTCTTGCTTTCTCGGCTGACCGAAAGCCTTTCCAAGTAGCAAAGTCTTTCCAAGTAGCACTGTGGACGCCTGTTTCCGCTGCTGGGTCGAAAAAACCGACCTCAGCCACGGTCGTGGCCGGTCGTGCTCGTTGTGCGGAAATCGCGGTTGGGCTCAGTACCTGGCACCTGCTCAGGCGTCCAGATCGTTCCGGTCACCGCCGCAGCACGAAACGAGGCCTTGAAACGAGGTCCTGAAAAAGTGTCAAAAATTACGTAACTGTTTAATATCCTTTTAATATCCTTAATCTCACATAGCTTACCAGATTCGGACAAGCTAATTGCATCGGTCACGAAATTGAGACGCACCAGGGTGTCTCGTAGTTTCAACAACGTGACGGAAAAACAGAAGAATAGATAGTTTACGCAGTTAACAGCGAATAGGGGATATGAGAGCGATGAATGCGTCTCAGTACCACAAAATATAGCGAACAGACTTTTTCGGGGATTTTAGCGGTAATGAGGGTTGTAATTTGAGACGATACGTTTCTAATCAGCACGTCGCACGGGGCGACAGAATGTATCCTTCCCATTTTGACACTTCATAAGGAGGGCGGTGATCACGATGGCAGCAGCGCAAAAAGCTCCCACCAAAACCGAGGTTTACGGCAACATCGTTGAAGCCACGGGTTTGTCTAAAAAGGGCGTTGGTGCGGTAATGGACGCCTTGGCCGGTGAAATTCGAAAAGCGTTAGGCCCTGACGGCCCCAAGGCGTTCACAATTCCTGGCCTGTGCAAAATTGTTGTACAACACAAGCCGGCGACACCAGAGCGTCAGGGCACCAACCCATTTACGGGCGAAGAAACGACCTTCAAAGCCAAACCTGCCCGTAATGTGGTCAAAGTGCGACCGCTTAAGAATTTGAAGGACATGGCGTAAGCCGTCCGGCTAGGTGATGTGGAGTGCGGAATTCCGCATTCTTACTCGCCTGGGGTTGTCCATGGGACAGATGTCCGTTTGTAGGTAGCTGTCGTTGGGGGGCTGACCTACAACGGTCGCCTGCGTAGTCGTAAACTGTTGCCAACGACCGACAGGCTGCTGGCGGCCATGGCCGCGGCGGCGGCGGCCGGTGGCAGTCGGATGCCGATGAGCGGCACCATCAGCCCAGCGGCCAGCGGAATCAGCGCCAGATTGTACACAAACGCCCAGGCCAGATTCTGTCGGATCGTCCGCAACGTGCCGCGTGATAGGGCGATCGCTCGGGCTATGTCCCGCAGGTCGTTGTGCATCAGTACGATGTCGGCCGATTCGAGGGCCACGTCGCTGCCACTGCCAATGGCGATGCCCAGATCGGCAAGCACCAGGGCCGGTGCGTCGTTGATGCCGTCGCCCACCATCGCCACCACTTCGCCCTCTTCTTGCAGCGTGCGGATCGTCGCATGCTTCTCATCGGGCAGCATTTCAGAGAGCGAAGCGTCGATCCCCAACTCGGTGGCGATCGAGTCGACCGTAGCCCGGGCATCGCCCGAGAGCAGCAGAACTTTCAGACCGAGCTGCTTGATTTCTTCGATCGCCTCACGACTATGCGGCGCGGCGACATCGGCGACCGTGATCACTCCGAGCAGTTGATCGCCCAAGGCGACCAAGAGCGGAGTGCGGTCGGACTGGCGCTGCCGAGCAACTTCCTCAGCAACCGGCCGCCAATCGATCGCCTCTTCTTCAATTAGTCGCTCGTTGCCAACCAAGATCCTCGTGCCACCCGAGACAAGCCGCGTACGGACTCCGCCACCTGCCACGACCGACAATTCGCTTGCATTCGGAACATCTAGTCCACGACGCTCGGCCTCGTTGACGATCGCTGCCGCCAGCGGGTGATCGCTGAGACGCTCAGCCGCCGCGGCGACGCTCAACAACCGATTCTCGTCGATGCCTGAAGTCGGGTACACCGACGTAACGGTTGGCCGGCCCATAGTCACCGTGCCCGTTTTGTCGAGCACGACCATGGTGAGTTGTCCGGCGGTCTCGAGCGCATGGGCCTCGCGAATGAGGATGCCCATTTCCGCACCGCGACCGCTGCCTACCAGGATCGCGGTCGGCGTGGCCAGCCCCAATGCACACGGACAGGCGACGACCAGCACCGCCACGGCGGCCGAGATGCCCCCGCTGGCCGTGTCCAAAACGACCCAAGCAGCGAACGTTAGCAATGCCACGAACAGCATCGCCGGGACGAACCAAGCGACCACGCGGTCTGCCAGACGTTGCACATTGGTCTTCGATTCCTGTGCCCGGCGGACGAGCTCAACGACCCGAGCCCATGCCGAGTTGGCAACCAAACTCGACACGCACATCGTGAGCGAGCCGTTCCCATTGACCGTACCGGCCCACGCTTTGTCGCCAGCCGTTTTATCGACTCTCATCGATTCGCCAGTCAGCCACGACTGGTCAACTGTCGATTGGCCTTCGAGCACAACCGCATCGAGCGGGATCTTTTCGCCCGGCCGAACCAGAATCGTTTCGCCAACCGATACGTCGGCCAGCGGTACGCTTTGATGAGTGTTGTCCCGCACGACGGTGGCGATCGGCGGAGTCAAGTCGAGCAACCGCCGAATCGCGTCCGACGCTCGGCCCTTGGCCTTGGCTTCCAAATAGCGACCGGACGTGACGAACGTGAGGATTATCACTGCGTCCATGAAATACATACCGCCCGTGGATCGGGCCAGTGCAACGACGCCGGCCGAGTACGCCACTCCGGTGCCCAGAGCGATGAGCGTGTCCATGTTTGTCGAGGCGTGTTGCAAACGTCGCCAGGCACCTAGCAGAAACGGCCAACCCACGATGAACTGAACCGGTGTGGCCAGTAGGAAAAGGAGCCATCGTCTGACGGATGGCGCAATCTCTGAACTGCTAAGCTGCGGTGAGAATTGGACCAGCACCATTAAGGCCAAACAGGCGAGCGCTAGCCAGAGCCGACGTCGCCATACGGTGAGTTCTGTTGTGGTGCGATCAGCAATTTGGTCGGCCGTCATGTCCGCTGTCGTGGCAACTTGAGCGTGGTAACCGGCCGATTCGACCGCGTCGACCAACGTGTCAGCGATCTCCGACACAGGCAAATCCGTTTCCACGCTGGCCTGCTGGGTTGCCAGGTTCACGCCAGCCGCTTCGACGCCGGGCACAGCGTGAAGCACCTTCTCGATGCGTTGTACACAACTGGCACAATGCATGCCTTCGATCGTAAGCAAAATGTCCATAATCATCGAATTATACGTCGCGGTGTGGGTGACTGCTGCGCCATGCAGTGGTGGTCCGTCGAAGATCAGCCCCGTTGCGTTACGGCAAAAGTTCTGGACAATGGCGACAAAGATCTATAAGGCAGCGTCAGAAAAATAGTCTACCGCTAGAAAGCACCCCGGCTGCTTGAGAGCGACTCTCCAGCCTGCGTATCTGTATCGAGCAGCCGGGGTGCTGGTAGGTTATGTTGCCGCTGCTGCCTAACGAGAGGACGATGTCATGCAACTTGGTTTTGTATCGGCCATTTTATCCGATCTGAGC
>CAUYYY010000106.1:0-6962 GCA_963577165.1 Planctomycetota bacterium
CTGAAAAATCGAGAACTGGAAAACCAGCGAGCCGAATCTCGGCTACGCAGCAAAATCCTTAACCGTTTCACCCACCTCGGGCTGCCGCAGTTCGAGTGGAGTTAGTCAACAAGGCCCTTTTGAATAATTAAATGTCAAAGCACGTTCTCGACGTCGGACAGTGTTCGCCCGACCATCAAGCGATCTGTGCGTTTCTCGACCAGCACTTTAACGTCGAAATCACCCAAACGGACGGGCCGGAAGATACACTGGCCGAACTTCACGCAAGCCGTTACGACCTGGTTCTGATCAATCGCAAGTTGGACTGCGACGACAGCGACGGGCTGGAGATCATCAAGCAGATCAAAGCCGATGCGACGCTCGCCGACGTGTCGGTCATGCTGGTGACGAACTTCGCCGAGCATCAGGATCTGGCGGTCGCCGCTGGTGCCGAGCGCGGCTTTGGCAAGCTGGAATACGATAAGCCGGAAACAGCCGACCGGCTACGCGCGTTTCTCGTGTGAGCGCTTTGAGAATTGTGAAATCGCTCGCCGAAGCCCCGGAATAGCCATTTCTGGGCTTTTTGCCTACTGAAGAAAGTTGGCCGCAAAATATGCCGCCGCCCCAATAATGCCGCCGATGATAAACGACATGATGACTCCCAAGAATCCTCCCTGGCTGATCAGGAGCCACCAAATCATCAGTCCCGCGTTGAATCCGATAACGCCGATCATAATCGCGTTCTTTTGTTTGTCGTCCATCGTGAATCTTTTCTCCTCGATACGTTTGGAAATTTGTGTCGCAGTGTGTGGCTAATTATTTCTTGAACAGTCGGCCCAGCAGACCCTTCGACTTTTTCTGGCCGGAGGAGTCCTCGGGAGTCTCTTTCGCCGCCGCCTCGCTGGGCAGAGCGACCGCCGCCCCCTTAGGATAATACTTTTCGATCATGGCGTGAATATCACCGGGCGTACATAAAACGCTGCGTACCGGCATCCCGGTTCGGACTCGCAGGTCGTCTTCCACGTCGGGTTTAAGCGGGTTGGGCGAGGCCATCAGTAGTTGACCCTCGTCGACCATCACCGGCACGCACGAATGTTGACGGGCAGTGTAGGTCGGCACTTTGCCAACAAGTGACTCGTCGACGCCCACCTCGCTCAGTTCGACGTACGGCAAACCGATTGACTCGGCCCAGGCCTGCATCACCGCTTCGGCCGTGGCCAGTTTCTGTTGTAACAAGGCATCGCGAATTTCCAGGCCGACCGCGTCGGCATACTTACGCGCTTTTTCCAATTGGGTCGGGTCGATCAGCTTGCGATAGATCAGAATCTCTTCGAGCGTCCGCCGATTGCCCGAGGCCTTTTCGCGGCGGCCCAGCGACGCGTCGTACTCCGCCTTCCGCCTCGCATCGGTCAAGCAGAGCATGGCCTTGGCCAGCTCGTTCAGCAGTTGCTGCGACTGCCGAGAAAACTTGCCCGTGGCGTACTTTCGCACGTGGGTGTTCATCTTCCGAGAGTGCTGGCAAATCTTGTTCGAATCGTCTTCGAACTGTTTGACCCGCAGCAACTGGTAATGCGTGAGCGGCCGCGTCGTCTCTTGGATGCCCAGCCAGTCGCGATACACGTCCAATTCTTTTGTCATGCGTATTGGCTGTTGACTGCTGGCTGTTGGCTAAGGGCCAGCAGCCAGTAGCTCCCTATTCCACCCGATACGACTCGGCCAACCGCGTGTAGGCATCAATCTGTTTTTCATTGAGCCCGCCGCTGCGCTCGATGACGATTTCTGCTTCCTTGCCGCCGCGCGTTTCCTTGGCGGTTACCTTGACGCGACCCGATTTGTCGAACGCGTACGTTACCTCGATCGGCGAGCCCTTGGGCAAATCGGCCGGCAGTCCCTCGATCCGACACTTGCCCACGAACGAGCAGGCGGCCGGGTCGGGTGCGTCCCCCTCCATCACTTTGACACTGACTCGATCCTGGCCGTCTTTGTGAGTGACAAACTTCTGCTGCTTCTCGGCTGGCAGGGGCGTGTTCTTGGGAATCATCACATGGTTGACCAGCTTGCCACTTTTCTTGCTGCGGATCGCCACGCCCAGGGCGTGCGAGTTGACTTCGTCCTGTCGGACCGAAGCGAGCATTTTCCGCACTCGCTCGGCCAGACCGCCCTCGTCGTGGCAATGCTTGGTTTCCATAATGGCCGCATGAATCGCCGCACCCTGCGCCACGGTCGTCTGGGGCGACAGGCCGTCGTACGGCTTCTGGCCGGTCACCTGTTCGAGCGCCCGCGGTACGCAGGGCATCAAGGTCGACCCGCCCACCAAGACCACCGCATCCAAGTCAGCCGCACTCAGCTGGGCCTGTTCGAGCACTAGCTCGGCCGTATCGAGCGTCCGCTGCAGCAAGTCGGCGGTCATCGCTTCAAACTGGTCGCGGGTCACCGTAACCGTCATCCGCTTGTCGCCGTGGCGACACATGATGTTCGTCTGATTTTCGGTCGACAGGATGATCTTGGCCTGATCGCAATCATGTCGCAACATTCGCACGGTCACCGGCGACTCGCGAACGTCGATACCAAAGCGGTCCTTAAACTCGTCGGCCACGTGATCGGCAAGTCGATCGTTCCAGTCGACGCCGCCCAGTTCAACGTCGCCGTCGGTCGCCAGCACTTGAAAATGGGTCGGCGTATAGCGGACCACCGTGACGTCGAATGTTCCGCCACCCAGGTCGAAGACCAGCACCTGCCGGGCCTTCGCAGCGTCGCTGGTCGATCCCAGTTCACCTCGCTTCCAGGCGTAGGTCAACGTGGCGGCCGTTGGTTCGTTGATGATGTCGATCACATGCAGGCCGGCAATGCGACCGGCGTCTTCGGTTGCCTTGCGCCGCACATCGTTAAAATAATACGGCACGGTAATGACCACGTTGCCGATTTTTCCGATTTTTTTTTCCGCGTCCTGTCGTAACTTTTTAAGAATCAACGCCGAGAGAAACTCGGGCGTAATTTCGCGCCCGTCAAAGGTCCGCTTGAACTGGCGATCGCCCATGTGACGCTTGACCCGGTCGACGACATTCTCCGGGTCTTCCATCGCGGCCCGCATCTTGTTCGGGCCCACGACGACATGACCGCCGGAAGCCAACAACACCAGGCTCGGCGTCTCGGCCTCATCCTCGTCATTGACGATCGGAACCGGATCGCCCTGGTCGCTTACCTGGGCCACGGCGGAAAACGTCGTGCCCAGATCGATGCCAACCGTTTGCCCTTTTTTGAATTCCATGGCGGATTCCAACGAGACATCGGACGAGATGTGAACTACGGAGTTCGCTGGGATGGGGACACGGGCCGCATAGGCAACCGTCTACTCCGGCGAGCTGCCAGAACGCATCAAACCCAGAACACGCCAAACCCTACCGGACCGAGCACTACGCTTCGTCAATCACTTCTTTGACCAGCTGGACGAAGTAGGGCGACTTGCCCGAGGAGGTCAGAGCGGCCGCTTTCCTGCCCGCTTCCTTCCGCTCGCTATATTCGAACAAAGCCACCCGCTTGAGCGACTGGTTGAAGACACCCCAAAATGCCTTCAGGCGGACTTCCGCAACAACCTTACTGCGACTTTTGCGCTTGGCGGGCTTCTTTTTGGCCACATTTTTCTTCTTTTTTGCGGCGGATTCTTCCTTTTCCGCAGCTTCCGCCTCCGCTCGTAACTCCTTCCGATTCGCTAATTTACGCGCCATTTTCTACCTACCACGAGCGTTAAAAGTTCAGATCGTAAACCCAATGCCGCTCATAGTACCCGATTTACCCGGTCCTGGCCATGGGCCGGCGCTGGGAGCACCCCGGCTGCTGTGTTACGACAGATTCTGTGGCCTATTCGTCAGAGCAGCCGGGGTGCTGAAATCCTTAGTTGATCGGTGTTGCCCCCGGGGGAGGAGTTCCGCCACCGCCTCGCACATAGCGACTCCGCATGGCGGCATACTCTTCGGCCGATGGCTCACCGCCTGTCTCCTGGTTGCTTTCCGCTTGGTTGCCTTCCGCCCGGCTCTCCCTCGAAGCGTCAAACAACTGTTTCAAGTAGGTCCGACACCAGCCACAGCCTGTCCCCGCGCCGTAACACTCACTCAACTGGCCCACGCGCTGTGGCCGCTCGATTCGCAGCCAGCTAACCACCTTTCGTTTGGTGACGTGAAAGCAAAGACACAATTCGTCGTCGAGGTCCATAGCCGCCGCCGTAAGAGTGTAAGAGTGTAAGAGTGTAAGAGCCGAGATTGTCTTTTCAACTCTTCAACTTTTCAACTCTTTCCCTCCGCCAACTGCAGCGCAATTCGGCGCGCGCGATGGAACGCCGGCACACTGAGTTGTTCTTTTACCGTATGAATGTTCTTCTGCCCACAGCCGAGCGAAACGGTGGGGATTCCCCGGGCCGTGAGCCAATTGGCGTCCAGGCCGCCGTTGGCCACGGCGAATTCCGGTTCGCCGCCGGTGGCCCGCACCGCCGCGATGGCCGCTTCGACACTAGGCTCGGACATCGGCAGCCGAAACGATTCGTAATCCGTTTGGCCGTCGAACCGCACCTTGCCTCGTTGTCCTTTGACACTGCGGACCTTGCCGGCCGCCCGGCGAAAAGCCGCCTCAATCGCCTGGACAATCTTCTGGCGAAACTTGGGATCATGACTGCGGGCTTCGGCCCGAACATGCACCCGGTCCGTGACCACGTTGGTCGCCGCACCGCCTTCGATCACGCCGATGTTGCTCGTACCGGTGCCGCGCCCTTTGCGAATCTGACCATGCCAACCGTTCTCGACGAGGTCGGCGATCGCCAAGCCGGCAATGCCGATCGCGCTGACGCCTTCTTCCGGTGCGCCGCCCGCGTGACTGGCCAGCCCCTCGATTTCGATCGCCATGCGGTATCCGCCCGTGGCACCGATCGTCAGCTTGTCGGGCGAGCCACCGTCGAAGTTGAACGTCAACCGCGGCCGGCCGAGCATGGCCAGCCGGACGTGTCGTGCGCCGTGCAGCCCGGCTTCTTCCTGCACGGTCCACAAAAATGTCAGCGGCGGATGCGGCCGCTTGCCACGAAGCAACTCGAGCGCCGTCGAGAGCAGCACGGCCGATCCGGCCCGATTGTCGGCGCCCAAGCCCGTATCGGAGTCGGCCGCGACAACCCGTTGCCCACGCAACTCGGGCCGGCAGCCGACACAGATCGGTACCGTATCGAGATGGGCCACCAGCATCCGTCGCTGTCGGCTGATCGTGCCGGGTAACTTGAAAACCAGGTTGCCCACTTGGCCGTCGATCGGTGTCTTGCGGTGAGCCGCGTCGCTCACAATGGCATTTTCGTCCGCACCGGCCCGCACCAATTGGCGCCGGATAAACTCGGCTACGCGGCCTTCGTCGCCGCTGCCTCCGGGGATGGCCATCAGACGCATCACCAGACGCAACGCCTGGGAGTCTTGGCGCGAAGAAGTGCCGCCGTTTTTTCGAGTCACTGCCATTCGTATTCATTACGGGACGCGAGCCGCGGGGCTTGCCCCCGCGCTATTGAAAGTTATTGAGCAAGCCGTATTGTGGACCGCTACCATCCGGCTTGTCAATAAACGGCCCCTGTGACTTGCGGCCCCTGCGGCCGACTGGATGACAGACGGTCCTCGATGCGTCACAATGGTGCCCGACACCCTCCCCTCGATCCGCTTGTTCCGACCACGCATATGTCCCACTTTCTCGATCCGACGTCTGAGGTGCTCAGCCGATGGCTCGACGAGCACGATCAGAAGGCCTATCGGGCCGGCCAGATCCGACGTTGGCTGTTCGAGCGGCAAGCCCGCGATTGGCAGGACATGACCGATCTGCCGCAGACGCTCCGCTCACAACTCTCCGATGCGTTTCCTCTTTGGACCACCCAGGTCGCCCGACATACCCACAGCGACGACGGCACCGAAAAGCTGCTGCTGGCGCTGGCCGATGGCGGGCAGATCGAGTGCGTGTTGCTGCGCGATCGGGCGCGCCGCACGATTTGCATTAGCACGCAGGTTGGGTGCGCGATGGGATGCGTGTTCTGTGCCAGCGGACTCGACGGTGTCGACCGCAATCTGACCGGCGGCGAACTGGTCGAACAAATCTTGCGGCTACAACATCTGCTCGACGGCGAAGAGCGGTTGAGCCACATTGTGGTGATGGGCATGGGCGAGCCGCTGGCCAATCTCGATGCCCTGCTGCCGGTACTCGACCTGGCCACCAGCACCGAGGGGCTGGGTATCAGTACGCGACGGATCACCATCTCCACCGTGGGGTTGCCCGAGGCGATTCGCCGCCTGGCCCGAGAGAACGCGCGTTATCGTCTGGCTGTTTCGCTGCACGCGCCGAACGACACGCTGCGAAGCCAGATTGTGCCTGTCAACCGATCGACCGGCTTGGACGCCATCCTGGCGTCTGCCGACGAATACTTCGCCGCCTCCGGCCGACAACTCACGTTTGAATACGTGCTGCTGGCCGGCGTAAACGACCGCCCGCAGCACGCCCGCGAGTTGGCCCGACTGCTCAAGAGCCGTGAGGCGATGCTCAACGTCATTCCATATAACCGGGTCCCGGGGTTGCCCTACGCCGCGCCAAGCAGCGAAGCCCGACGGGCGTTCCGTACGATTCTGGAGCAGGAGGGGATCGCGGTAAAATTTCGACACCTGAAAGGCGACGAAATCAACGCCGCGTGTGGGCAACTACGTCGATCGCAAAACATTTCTTAAACGCGCCTCGCAAGCGAGGCGGCTAAATAGCGGCAATTAACAACGGTGAGAGCAAACGTACACTCCGGAAGCCACCATAGCGATCACGAGCAGCAGCAGACCCGACGGCTCGGGCACGGCAAAGAGATCGAACCGCATGTTCGTCATGGCCGTGTTCAGTATCTTCTCAACCGCTAGCAGTGGCTGATTGAGCAGCTTGTTGGATGCATTGTGCGAGAGATGGCATTTCGAAACGTCGGCTGAGGCGATCGCGAA
>CAUYYY010000107.1:0-6923 GCA_963577165.1 Planctomycetota bacterium
CCTTGCTGTGATTGAGTACCGGAGGTGGGACTCGAACCCACACGTCCTTGCGGACACTGGATTTTGAATCCAGCGCGTCTGCCAATTCCGCCACTCCGGCAAATCGTTGCAGTATATCGAGTTACGGAAATCCTCACTACGTCGAAAAATGCTCGACACTCCGTAAACACTCCATAGACAGTCGCAATCTTCAACACGTCGTAGTTCGGCAGCCCCTTCCGCCTTCATCCTTCCACCAACTCTCGCAGTGTTTGCAGGTTAATCACATCGAGCTCCTGGCCGTTCTCCTGGCCCTTGGGCGTTTCCAGGTACATCGGCACACGGCGGAACCGGCGGTCGTTCATCAGGTGCCGAAACGGCGCCAGGCCCATCTGGCCGGCGCCGATCTTGGCGTGCCGGTCGACGCGGGAGCCGAACTTTGCCCTGCTGTCGTTCATGTGCAGCGCGCGAATCTGCTTGACGCCGATCGTCTTGTTCAACTGACGCATCGTCGCCTTGTATTCCTTCTCCGTCTCCATCGGATAGCCGGCCGCGAAGACGTGGCACGTGTCGAAACAGATGCCGACGCGGTCCGGGTCTTTCACGCCGTCGAGCACGGTGGCCAGTTGCTCGAACCGCCAACCGAGGTTACTCCCTTGCCCGGCTGTTGTTTCGAGTAGGCACTGAGCACGGATGCCACGCGTCTGCTTGTGAACTTCGTTCAATGCCCGAATGATCGCCTTCAGGCCGCGCGACTCGCTGCTGGTTGTGTAGGCCCCTGGATGTGCGACCACGTAGGGGATGCCCAACTGCTCGGCCCGTTGCAGCTCGACCACCAACGCATTGACCGACTTTTTCCAGAGCACATTGTCTGGACTGGCCATGTTGATCAGATAGGAATCGTGCGAGATCGGATGCTTGATGCCGAGTTGTTTGAGCGCCGACTGAAATCGCTCGACGTCGGCTTGGGTGATCTCCTTGGCTCGCCACTGGTTGTTGTTCTTGGTGAATAACTGAACACAGTCGCAGCCACAGCCGCTGGCGATCTCGACGGCCTTGTAGTAGCCGCCGGCCATCGACATGTGCGCTCCGAGGATCGGCATGGGAGAGTCGAGGGACAAGAATAGAGAGGGACGAGAGTTAAGTGTTGAGGGTCGAGGGCCGAGGTTGGCGAGAAAGGAGCCGCGCGGCCGGAGACTCCGTTGTACGCGGCGAACAGGCAGCAGGGAAGGAGGAGAGCCAACTGATGGGGAAGTAGTCCCCACGGCGGCCCCGCCACTTGTTCGCGGTCCGGTTCTGTTCCTCGCCCCTTGTTCAATCGTGCGGCGTTAGCTCGGCGCCCTTGGGTGTGACTTCCGATACTCGATGTGGAAACTTCTGAATCATTTTCATGTGTTCCCGCAGGATGATCTGAACCGGCGTCACAGCAAATAGGCCTGGGTAAAGCTCTCCAAATTTCTCGCCCGGATCGCGCATTACGTTGTAGAAGTCCATGCCCGGCAGCCAGCCATGGCTGGCCGTGATGTGGATCTTGAAGTTGTTGTAGCGAACGGCACCTAGGACACCACCGCTGTAATGGAACATCACTTTGCGTCGACCATGGTCTTCACCCAACAGGAGCAGCGCCGTCTGATCGATGCCGTCGGTGATGCGATCGTTGGGGATGTTCTCCATCGCCCCGCCGAGGCGGGCGGCCGTAGTGAACAGATCGGTAATGTGTAGGATATCCACCGGGTCCTGGTTTGGTGCGATCATGCCCGGCCACCACGCCATCGCGGGCACCCGCACGCCGCCTTCTTTAATATCACCCTTTTCACCATTCAGCCAGGAGTAGCCTGAGTTCGGGTAGAAGGCGTACATCGGTCCATTGTCGCTGATCCAGACAACCAGTGTGTTCTCGGCGATGCCCTCGGCCTTCAAGGTGTCGAATAGCTGCTTAACGTGTGCGTTGTGGGCTGCCATCTCGGAAGCCTGGGCGTTGATCTTATCGACAAATTTGTCATTTTGATGGGCCTTCGATCCCTGCAACTGCTGGGTATAGGTGGCCCAGTAGATTAAGAAGGGCTTATCGTCGTTGGCCTTGTCTTTCACATAGGCTGTGATCTGCTTGATCGACTCGGCCTCAAATGCCTCCTGTCGATCGGGACTAAGCTTGCCGGCAGCGCCCTCGATGGACTTGCGTCTCTTGCCCTTGTGCCCCACGTAGCCAGCCACCGAAAGATCAATTCCGGTCCGTTTTTTGTATTCCTCTTCGCCGGGGAAATCGTAGAACGGCGCCTTGAACGTACTCGGCGCGTCTTTGTACAGATCGAAAGAGTCGGGCCAGTTGTCGGGCGCGCCGTTCCAGAGGCCGTAGTACGCGTAGTCGTAGCCCTGGTTCTCGGGCAAATGCTCAGGCTCTTCGCCCAGGTGCCACTTGCCCCACATCGCCGTGTTGTAGCCGGCCTTTGAAAGCACCTCGGCCACCGTCACTTCCTTGCCCGAAAGCTCTTCAGTCTGACCGGGCCAAAGAATGCTTAGCAGGCCCGTGCGAACCGGGTGGCGGCCCGTATTGATGGCGATTCGCGACGGAGTGCAAGACGGTTCCGCGTATGCATACCAGAAGCGCATTCCCTCAAGAGCCATTCGATCCACCGTCGGTGTGGGCGTACCGCGATGCTTGCCGCCGCCTTGCCAACCCATTTCGCCTCAGCCGACATCATCTGCGAGGATGTAAATGATGTTCGGTTTCTTGCCGAACTTCTTTTCTGGTGCTGCAAGTCTTGAATTGATTTGCTTGTCCTCTGCGACCCATTTCAGTTTGTTTCGCTCAAGAAGTTTGTAATACGGAGCGTCAAACTGCTGTGCCGTGGCGGTACTCACCAGCGTACTAAGTCCCACCAAGATCGTCAGACTGGCCTTTGCCTCAAGGCGTACGATAAGGTTCGTCTTCATCGTTCGGCACCTCTCATGTTTGCGGCTGACTGCTGAGACTCAAGACGCGGCCTCTCCACCACCTTGCATGCTGTCAATGACAACAAAGCCCAAGGCAAAATGTTGGGAAATCGGGCCACTGAGATGTGCGCTCCGAGAATTGCCATGGCGGGAATGGTAGCAGAGGAAGGATGGCATAGGAGGGATGAAGGTGGAGATTCGGCGCGGCCGCCTTCATCCTTTCCCTGCTACTCCGGTATTCCCGGTGCGGCGGGCGGAGCGATGAAATGGCTCATGTAAACCGCTAGAATCTCGTGTGTGGCGTGAAATGCGGGCAGTTGTGCAATTTGACTATATTGCGAATTCGAACTGACTTTGTCAAACCGGGTGAGCACCTCCCGCAGCCGCTCGGCCTCGGCATCGGACACTTCGGGCTCGCCCTGGTGGTTCGATGCATCGGTTGTAAAGATCTCGGCCGGCAATGCCAGATGCTTTTTCCAACCTTCGCCGGTTCGCATCGAACGGAGTTGCTCGTCGAGTTCGCGTGACGCATCGGCCAACTGCTGCCGCTGCCGCTCCCACGCCGGCTTGGTTATCTCCCGCAGTGTCAACTGAACCGTCCGAAATCCCCACAGCCGAGCGATCGACGCATACTCCGGCTTTGCCGCGGTCGCATCGTACTGAGCCAGCGCTTCACCGAGCAGCTTGGTCGTTGCCGCGTCGGGTGGTGCGTTTCGGTCGTCTGCCACGGCGTCTTGGATCGCGGCGACTTGCAGGTGTTGTTTCCATCCGCCGCCACTTCGCAAGGAGTCGAGATCGTCTTCCAAACGCTCCGCGCCAAACTGTAACACGCGTCGCAGATGCTTCCAGTTCAGGTAGGTCAATTCCTCGGCCGTCGGTTGCGGCGGGGTATCGTTACCACGACGACGTCTTGGATCGACTTCGTTGTCGTAGCCCCAGCGGTCCCAGCTGTCGTCGCTATACCAATAATGGTTCGGATGATCGTAGTAGTGGCCCGGCCCATAGCCGTAGCTGGTCCGACCGCCCCAACCGGTCCCGACGCCGACTCCCACGCCGTAGCGACTCACTCCGGCACTAATCCCGCCCGGCCCGATCGAGATTCGCTGACCCTGAGCCGTATCAGCCAGCATAACAACCAACACGAAAATGCCAACGATCAGTGACAGACGAAGCGACATGACGTTTCTCCCCAAAGAACGTAGTTCGAGATTCGAGCGGACCGGCCCTTCTTTGCCAATATGACTGAGCCTCGTATTCGGCCCTCGTATTCGGCCCTCGTAAAGCATAGCTCAGAGTAGGTGTTCGGGTCGACATGAATTAGGTGGAAGCCGCGATTCTGCGACTCGCCACTGCCTTTGCGCCGGAGAGCCGAGCGTCTAGAATGCGCAATTCTCTTGCTTTGAGCCCCACCCGGCAGGTGCGGCGCTCTCCGACCGAAGGATTGCAGCCTTGCTACGAACTCATACCTGCGGCGAGCTCCGCGTGGAGCAGGTCGGCCAGACCGTGACCCTCTGCGGCTGGGTCGACAGCTATCGCGACCACGGGGGCGGCGTCTTCATCGATCTGCGAGACCGTTATGGCAAAACGCAGATCGTGTTCAATCCGCCCGACACCCACGACGACGTGAAACAGGTGGCCCAATCGCTCCGGAGCGAGGATGTGATTGCCGTCACTGGCAAGGTGGCGCACCGGCTTGAAGGAAAGGTCAACCCGAAGCTGGCAACCGGTGAGATCGAGCTGCGCGCGACCGGGCTCGACGTACTGAACAAGAGCCTCACACCGCCCGTCTCACCGAGCATGCAAGACCTGCCGGGCGAAGACCTGCGGCTCAAATATCGGTATCTCGATCTCCGCCGCGAGAAGATGCAGCAGACGCTTCTCCTGCGCGATCGGCTGGTCAAGTGCATGCGCGATTACTTCGCCGAAAACAGTTTCGTCGATATCGAGACACCGGTGCTCGGCCGCAGCACACCGGAGGGGGCCCGCGACTATCTTGTGCCCAGCCGCGTGCAACACGGCTTGCTCTACGCACTGCCGCAATCGCCGCAACTCTACAAACAGATTCTGATGATTGCCGGCTACGATCGCTACGTACAGGTTGCCCGTTGCTTTCGCGATGAAGACTTGCGTGCCGATCGCCAGCCAGAATTCACACAGCTCGACATGGAGATGTCGTTCGTCGATGCCGACGACGTGACGGGTATGATCGACGGCATGGTCGCCCGGGCAGCGAAGGAGCTCCTGGGACTCGACGTGTCGCTTCCACTACCGCGGATGACCTATGACGAAGCGATGGAGCGGTTCGGACACGATGCGCCCGACTTGCGATTCGGCATGGAGCTGATCGACTGCACCGATATCGCGGCCCAGACCGAGTTTCGCGTCTTTCGCTCCGTCGCCGACAGTGGCGGACGGGTGCGAGCTATCAACGCCCAAGGCGCCGCCGACCGATACTCGCGCAAAGGGATCGACGAACTGACCGAGTACGTCGTACAGGACTTCGGCGCCAAGGGCCTGGCCTGGTTCAAGGTCGATGCCGATGGCAAGCTCGCCTCGCCGATCGCCAAGAATTTCAGCGATGCGCTACTGGCCAGGTTCTCGGATCGACTCGGTGCTGAGCCAGGAGATCTGTTGCTGTTGGTGGCCGATTCCTACGACGTGACGCGCAAAGCGCTGGCCGGTCTCCGCCGGCGGCTCGCTGCTGAACTTGAATTGTATGAGCCCGGCTCGATGCACTTCTCTTGGGTCGTCGAGTTCCCGATGTTTGCCCAGGACGACGAGACCGGTGGCTGGGCCGCCACGCACCATCCGTTTACCGCGCCGAGACCACAGGACTTAGAGCTTCTTGCGACCGATCCGGCCAAGGCTCGAGCGCAGGCCTACGACTTGATTATCAACGGCAGCGAAGCGGGCGGTGGCACGATCCGAATCCACGATCAGCAGGTCCAGCAACAGGTGTTCGAGTTGCTCGGGCTCGACCGCGAATCGGCCCAAGAGCGATTTGGCTTCCTGCTCGATGCGTTGCAATATGGAGCCCCGCCGCACGGTGGCATCGCATTGGGCGTCGACCGTTGGGTCATGCTATTCGCCGGCTTGGACAACATCCGCGACTGTATCGCGTTTCCCAAGACGCAAAAGGCAACCGATCTGATGACCGAGGCCCCGGGCAAGGTCGATGAGCGTCAGCTTCAAGAACTGGGCATCAAGTTTACCACGTAGCCGCCGACCCCTTAGCCACCCGCCCCGTAACCGCCGATCTTGTGCCGACCACGACGCGAACAGAATCTCTCCCTTCTCCATTTCTTTTTTCTACTTTAGAATGGTTCCTGTCGGACGTCGTCCATCTTACATCGCACATTTACCATTCGTTTGGGGCGGTAGCTCAGTTGGGAGAGCGCTGCGTTCGCAATGCAGAGGTCGAGGGTTCGAGTCCCTTTCGCTCCACATTTTGCAACTCGTTGACATGAGGTGTCAGCGGGTTGTTTTTTTGTCTACATCACGACTTACGACAGGTGAGGTTTCATCGCCATGACGACAGGCGAAACTCGCTCTCTTGTCACCAGTTGCCCCTGGTTTCCTCGTTTTGTCAGAGTTCGGTGCAAATTCTGGAGCAAACCGAACAGACGTCCCCGCTGTGCCCGTCGCACGCTCACGCTCATTGCATGTTCCGTCGAGCGGCATCTGTGGCAAGGCGTCGAGAGCACCATGTACGTCGAGTAGCTTCGGATCAGTATAGACGTTCATCGTTAGGTCAATCGACGAGTGCCGCATCGCCGCCTGTGCCGTGCGAGGTGCAACGCCGCCCTTGCTCAAGTGCGTGGCGAGGTGGTCCGTTCCAGGTGGCGTCGGGGCGGACTGTGGTGGTTTAGGGGCCGGGTAGCTAAACACGCCCGACTACTCGATTCGCCCCCTCTTCCTTGACCGCATCGGGAATGCCGTCCTTAAGCCGCGTCACCCAACGGTAGAAAGTTGAGCGCGAAACATCTTCATCGACGCAAAACTCGTCGATG
>CAUYYY010000108.1:0-6896 GCA_963577165.1 Planctomycetota bacterium
GGAATCGCGGCGCGGCAGAAGATGTCGTGGATGTCGACGGAGTTCATGGCCCTACACCCGAATCGCTCGGGTCACTTGAGCCAACGCTTATCGAGGCGAGGGGCACACCCGTCGTGGTGACGGCTCCTTCGAGCGGGGCTGCGGCACGGTGCGAAGTGCTCTCCTACGACCTGGAAACGGGCCAAATCACGCTCGACGGCAAGCAGCCGACCGCAGGCGATGCGAGTAGCCCCAGCGCTGCGGCTCAACTCTCGCAAGGCCTGTCCGAGATTCGGGCGCCGACGATCAAATATCGGCCTAGCGATGTGTCGGGCGGACTCGGCACGCTCTGGGCGGCCGGTCCGGGGTCGATTCGCGCCGTGCCCAACGCAGCCGAACCGACCGCCGTGCTGAGAGCCCAATGGCAAACGAAGCTCCATTTGCGCCGCGTCGTACGCGATCAGATACGGCAACAAGTCATCTCGCTTTACGGCTCGCCCAAGATATCAATGGCTGGACAAGGCACGATTCATGGTCGTGAGTTTCATCTGTGGCTGTTCGAGCCGGGCGATCGCGCCTCGGCGCAGCTGGCCCGAGGTGGACCGGAGAAGGTCTGGCCCGATCGTCTCAAGGTATTCGATGCGAAAATTGTCGACTCGCCCTGGGTCCAGGGCACGTTCGCGGAGTTGGGGGCCTGGTTCGATCACGGATCGAACGTGATGGCAGGGGCTGCATCTGTCGTGGCTCCGCACGGCAGCGGTCCGATGGCCGCAGCCCAAAACACCACTGGCCGGATGCCGCTCGAGCAGCCGTTTGATGTGCGTGGCGAATTGCTGCAACTGCAACTCGCCTCGCGTGGTGGAGAGATCGATTTGACGGAGCTCACAGTCGTCGGTAAACCGGCTCATGTGGCAGGTCGCGGCGTGACGCTCGACAGCGGCGTGATCCGGCTCAACCTGCCCGCGAATCGGTTTTGGTGCGACCAGCCCGGTCGGATTACACTGCCGGTGACCAACGATTTCCAGGGCCGTACGCTCGCCGCACCCGATTCTCTGGCCGTCACCTGGCAAGACAAGATGGACTTCGACGGCCTGAAGATGTGTTTCTACGAGCAAGTCGTCGCACATAACCAAGACCAATCGCAGCGGCTGGAGACGGGCGTACTAATCGGCACGCTAAGCGAGCGAATTCATTTTGACCGCCGGCGATCGCGGCCACAGAATGTCGAGCTGCGCGAACTGGCCTGCCGCGAAGGCGTGTTGATGGAGAGCCGTGCGACCGACCGGCAGGGCCGACCCACCTTCGACCGGATTCAGGTGCCGAGCCTGCAAGTCAATCTGGCCGACCGACTCTCGGGCGATGAATCGGTCGGCGAGATCTATGCCGAAGGGCCGGGCTGGATCAAAAGCACCCGGTTCGGGCAGGCCGGTGCGCTCGTGCCGAGCGACGGCACGGTGGACGCGAACTCAGATGCGCAAGCTTCGGAAACTTTCGCGGCGCAAAAACCGGATCCGTTGAATTTCTTGCGTGTCGATTTTCTCCGCAAGGCACATGGCAATCTGCACGACAAAGAGCTGACACTCGTCGGCCAGACGCGGGCCGTCTATGGACCGGTCAAACAGATGGACGACGAGCTTGAGGGCAACTCGCCCGACGAGCTTGGTCCGGACGGCATGTTGCTCGAAAGCGAGCAGATGACCGTCATCGATATGGCCACCGGTCGCGGTGAGCCGATGGCCCTGGAATTGAAAGCCGTGGGCAACGTCGAGGTCGAAGGGGAGGCGTATCTGGCCAAGGGCCATACGATGTCGTACGACTACCGCAAAGGTTGGCTGATCCTTGAAGGAACCGGCCGAACGGACGCAGCGTTGTATTTGAAACAGGCACCTGGCGAACAAGACGGCGAATTTCACTTTGGGAAAATCATGTATTCCCCTCGCACCAAGCACGTGAGGTTCTTCGGGTTCAAGCAACTGGGCGCCAGCCAACCGCCGTCGCGGCGGTAACACTGCTCTGTCAGAAATGAATTGAGAAAACAGCCCTAATAGCCGCTCGCCGCGGCGAGCGGTCTATCGCTTCGACAACCGCCGGCTTCCGCCTGCGGCTACTACCGATCACACCACCCGCAGCCGTTCGTGGTCGAGCCGGTCGGCGATGAAACCGAGCGCCGCATCGGCCATCGCCGTGTAGTAGGCAAAACCGTGGCCACCGCCGCCGGTTTCCAAGTCGCACTCATGCGGAATGCCGAGCGCCGAGAGCTTCATCCGCAATCGCTCGGCGGCCGTGTGCCAACGCAGGTCGGTCGGATCACAACAGAACCAAATGTTGCGCGGCCAGTTCAACGGATGGACGTGCAGCGTGGCCGTGTCCTGTCGGGCAGCTTCGGCATCGCAGTACATCAGCGGCAGCGTCTCGTCGCCTTCGTCGAAGCGTAGATGGTAATCGATGGCCGGCGACAGAGCGGCCACGACCGGAAATGTGTTGGGATGTTTGAAGGCAAATCGCAGCGCCCCTTGTCCGCCCATGCTGGTGCCGAGCAGGGCGATCTGCGGCGGCCGGGTGCTCCAGCGGTCGGCGATGTATGGCACGACCTGATCAAGCACGTACCGCTCGGCCGTGATCTGCGGATCGAATTCGGCGCAGATTTTGTCCGTCCACCAGCTCCGCTGCGTGACCGGGGCGATCACCCGCAGGCCATGCTGATCTAGCAGTTGGCCGAACCGCAGATATTCGTCGAGCCGACCGAGATGTACGCCATGCAGGTAGATCAGCACGTAGCCATGCTCGCTTGGCCCGGCCGGCTCGTACACATAGCAGGTGTGCGATGCCAACTGAATCTCGTTCCAAGTGCCGGCGGGTGATGTCACGATTGTTTTTCCGTTCTTACCTGCTAGGCGGCCTGGGCTAAAAAATTAAAGTCGTTTCGCCTAGAATAAGAGTTTCCGCTCGCCCGGCAAACCGCCCTTTGAGAACTCCGCCGTGAAAAAACTTCTCAGTGCCGATGAGATTGCCGAAGGTGTCGCCGGGCTGGCCGAACAGATTGCTCGCGACTATGCGGGCCGGCCGCTGACGATCGTCGGGGTCCTGACTGGCTGCGTGGTGATGTTAGCCGATTTGATTCGGCTCGTCGATCTGCCGCTCCGATTGGGATGGGTCCAAGCCCGCAGCTATCGTGGCACATCGACCGTCGGTGGGGTGCTGACGATTAACGCCGATCTGCTGCCCGACATCAAGGCCCGCGATGTGTTGTTGGTGGACGATATTTTTGATACGGGCCGGACGCTGCTGGAGCTGATCAACCAGCTCGACGAACTGCATCCGGCTTCGATTCGCTCGGCGGTGTTGCTGGAGAAAGAGGGACGCCGCGAAGTGTCGGTGCGGCCCGATTATGTCGCCTTCCACATCCCGGACGAATTCGTGGTCGGCTATGGGCTCGACTACAACGATCTCTACCGCAATCTGCCCTACGTTGCCGCGTTCGAGGCCAAGGATCTTGAGTCGACCGACGGCTGGCACCAGATCTAAGAAGTGTTCGATGAATAACTGCATGATTTCAGCACCCCGGCTGCTAACGAATCAGCCGCAGAATTCTAAGTAACACAGCAGCCGGGGTGCTTTCAACTTGTCAAGCAGGAATACATGCCCGGTGAGCCACCGCATCTTACACATCATTCCTTCGCTCGATCGGGCCGGCGCTGAAAAGCAGCTCGTGCTGCTCTGTCGCGGATTGTCGCGCGATGAATTTGACGTACACGTTTGCGCCTTGACCCGGGGCGGACCGCGCGAAGCGGAGCTGCGCGACGCCGATGTGCCCGTCACCGTGATCGGAAAACGTTGGAAAGCCGACCCGCAGAGCTACTGGAAACTGCGACGACACATCGCCCGCTTGCAGCCCGAGTTGGTTCACACCTGGCTGTTTGCGGCCAACGCGTACGGCCGTGTGGCGGCTCGCTCGGCGGGCGTTAAAACAATCGTCGCCAGTGAGCGGTGCGTCGATCGCTGGAAATCGTGGCACGCGTGGGCCATCGACCGGCGTTTGGCGCGGCATACGCAGCGGATCGTCGTCAACAGTCCTGGCGTACGCGACTTTTGCACCGCGCATGGAATTCCGGCCGAAAAATTCGTGGTCATACCGGGCGGCGTGGCTCGCTATGACGCAGACCGCGCGCCGCGCGAAGCGCTGCTTGCCGAATTGAGACTTCCGCATGACGTGCGACTGATCGGTGCGGTCGGCCGGCTCCGGCCCCAAAAACGCCTCAAGGATTTGATCTGGGCGATGGAACTGGTCAATCTGCTCGACAGCCAAGTTCACCTGTTGATCGTGGGCGACGGGCCGCAACGCCGCTCGCTCGAGCGGTTCGCCCATCTGCTCGATTATGGCAGTCACGTTCATTTCTTGGGCGAGCGCCCGGATGTGCCGCGGATCATGGCACATCTGGACGTGCTCTGGCTGGGCAGCGATTATGACGACTTGCCGAACTCGATTATGGAGGCAATGGCCGCCGGAGTTCCGGTCGTCGCCACCGACATTCTGGGCAATCGCGATCTGATCACTTCGGACGAAACGGGATTCCTGGTTCCGGTCAACGGTCGGGCCGACCGCGTGCGGGCCACGGACAAACTATTTCGCGATCCGGACCTTGCGAAGCGTATGGCGGCGGCCGCTCAGAAGCGCGTGCTACGCGACTTCGGCATCGACCGGATGATCGATCGGCACGTTCAGTTGTATCGTGAGCTGCTTGGTACACGAAGGGAAAGATGAAACGTGCGTGGCATCGGCGGTGCAATTTGGACCGACGCGTGTCGAGCGATCGACCCGGCCGAAAATGGGCTTTGGGGTGCCACTCGGCGCGGCTCTGGGCGCTGCTGGTGTTCGATCTTTGGCACCAGCAGTGGGTCGACCAGTGAGCGATTCGGCACTATGATGGCAGGCTTGAACAGTCATTACAGAGTGTCTCTCCCGAATTATCGTCACGCGGCCAAGATTCTTACTTAGCGCGTGGCCGGATGCCGACACAATAAGGACCCGGTAGGCAGCGTAATGGAGGACCGTGTCGAATGAAGGATACCTTGGCCGTAGTGCTGGCTGGTGGAAAAGGATCGCGACTCGATCCCTTAACGCGCGACCGTGCCAAGCCGGCCGTGCCGTTCGGCGGCGCCTACCGGATCATCGACTTTTCTTTGTCGAACTGCCTGAACAGCCACCTGCGTAAGATCCTGGTGCTCACGCAGTACAAGGCGATGAGCCTCGACCGCCACATTTCACTCGGTTGGCGAGGTCTGTTGTGTCGCGAGTTGGGCGAATTCATCGACGTCGTTCCGCCGCAACAGCGAATCGACGAAACATGGTATCAGGGAACGGCCGACGCGGTGTACCAGAATATTTACACGCTCGAAAAAGAACGGCCCAACTACGTTATCATTCTGGCCGGTGACCATGTCTACAAGATGGATTACAGCCACCTGATCGATTTTCACATCCAGCACAAAGCGGACCTGACGATCGGCGCACTGCGAGTTGGCGTGCAAGACGCGTACCAGTTTGGTGTGATGCAAATCGACAGCGATGGCCGCGTGGTCGGCTTCGAGGAAAAGTCGGACGAGCCGAAGACGATTCCCGGCGACCCGGATCATGCGCTGGCCTCAATGGGCATTTACGTGTTTACGGCGCGGTTCCTGTTCGATCAACTTTGCTTCGACGCCACACAAAAAGAGAGCGACCATGACTTTGGCCGCAACATCATTCCGTCGATCATCGACGACCGGCGGGTGTTTGCGTTTCCGTTTTGTGACGAGAACCGCAAGGCCGACGCCTACTGGCGCGACGTCGGTACGTTGGACGCCTACTACGAAGCCAACATGGATCTGGTGAGCGTCGATCCACAGCTCAACATGTACGACCACCGCTGGCCGATTCGTACATTTCAGCACAATCTGCCGCCGCCCAAGTTTGTGTTTGCCGAAAGCGGCGAGGGCGGCCGACGCGGCGAGGCACTCGACAGTCTCATCTGTCAGGGTTCGATTCTCTCCGGCGGAAGTGTGCAGGGTTCGATCGTCGGCGCCGGCTGTCGCATCAACAGCCACGCGCGGGTCGAAGATTCGATCCTGTTCGAGAGCGTTGACATCGGTCACGACGCGCGATTGCGGCGGGCGATCGTCGACAAGGGCGTGCATATTCCGTCCGACATGGAGGTTGGCTTCGACCATGACCAGGATCGATCGAACGGCTTCACCGTCAGCCCGGGCGGCGTCGTGGTGATCGCCAGGGCCGACGGTCTGGAATATTATGCCAAAGTGGTTGCATATAGCGAGTAGCGAGTACCCGGAAGCTGATGCATCCGGCTCGCTTTCTCTTTGCATCCGGCTCGCCTCCCCCCTTTACAAAAAAAGCCCCCGAAAAAACCAGGTCCCAGGGGGGCAAAGGACGCCGACTTTTCTCGGGAGCGATTGGACGCTTACAACAAACGGTCGATGCACGATGTTGAGTCGTGCATCGAACCGTTGCATACCTATCCGTTGTATCAAAGCGGCTAAGCTTGCTTCCGTGCTCACCGCCGCTCTCGAGCCCCGCAGACACACACACTTGATGCGCGGTGCGTGGTCCAGTGCAGGGCCCTATCCACGTGGATCATCCTCTGGATCGATTCCGCTCATGGGCGCGGTGACTACCGGCGGGCCGAGTGAAGTGTGCTAGCACTCGCCTCCGACTAACCCGATGGTACATAGTCTTTTACGTCCATGAGGCGAGGAGGATACGCCACAATAGAAAACGGGTCAAGGGCGATTTCACGGGTGCATTCCGCACTTTGCAGAAAAACGGATTTGGGTTACACCGAGGCGAAGGATTTGGGGGATTGCTATCACAAACGAGGTAATGATTAGGAGATAGGCAATGGATGGCCATCTAAAAGCCAAGG
>CAUYYY010000109.1:0-6859 GCA_963577165.1 Planctomycetota bacterium
TTCGCTGACGAATCTGAACCCGCCGCGTACCGGGTGGAATCGCTTCGATTAGTTCCGGCACATCGGAGAACTGGCTGAACTGGGTTTGCCGGATCGTGCCCGGGGTGACCGGGTTCATCTTCGCTTGGCCCCGTCGCACAATCGCCGGCAGCGCCGAGGTCCGACCGCCCGTTATCGGCACATCGATCCGTACGCCGCCACGCGCATGAAAGCGACCAAACCACTGTGGACTGGTCATCGAACCAGAAAGCCGCGTGGCCCGCTGCGGTGCCGTCGAGGTTGTCGCCGCCGCGCCGCCCGACACTGGGGGCTGCGATCGCGTGTAGTCGATCCGCACGTCGCCTTCCAAATAGGCCAGAATCTTCGTCGGGTGATCGTCCGGCAGATCGCGATCAATCCACAACACGGCCTCCCGTGCACGGACATATGTCAGTCCCTGATTCAAATAGAAGTTGCCCCGCAAATGCCACACTTCGTAGCGGCCCTGCTGCCATCGATCGGCCTGTTGGGCGGCCACGATCACCGGCGATTGCGGATCGGTCGCCTGCCAAAAGATTTCCGGCTCAGCCACGGCAGCCGCCGGCCACATACACGCAACGAGCAGCGCAACGCACGGGTGCCACTGCTGGCTTGCCCAGCAGTGTCTCAGTTGTGCCGACTGGCCGTTCGTTGCTGATCGTGGTCGGTTCAAACGTAGCGTCCTTGCCAGAAACGGGTGCCACTGCTGGTCCACAAGCGGATCTAGCGACTTGCCCAGCAGTGAGCAGTGCCACACGATGTGCGCGCAGCATGTCCACAGAAATTAGGGGCCGAATTATAGGAGCCGCCCGCCAGCACTGCAAGGCAGCTTGGGCCGGCTGCGATCGACGGTAAGCCCTTGATTGCAAACATGTTAGCCCACGTGCCGCGTCTACCACTCGTCCGCCAGCAATGCCAGCAGCGCCAAGTCCCACGGATCGTCGGCCGTTTCGACCGTCTGGTCATCTGGAGCCAATAAGAGATCGACCAGCGCAGATTCGTCAACACTTTTAGCCGAGGCGGCCACGCCCGAAAAAAGATGCGTGGTGAGTAAGTGAGTAGGTGACTCGCTGAGCGGCGTCGTTACGACCTGTGATTGCTGTGACACCGACCCCGATACACGGCTCGCAAGCGAGAGAGCTAAACTCGTGCTCGTCGCCGTCGCCGGGCCAAACAGCGCCGCGAATGCGCTGAGGTCGCCGGTGTCAAACGTACCGCTGCCGTCTACATCACCCTGTTGCTGAGTATTCACATGCGAATACAATGCAGCGAAAGTGGTCGGATCGACCAACGCCATAATGATCAAATTCACATCGCCCAAGTTGACCAGTCCGTCGCCGCTCATATCACCGGCCGACAGTGGCACAAACATCGTCGCGCCGGGCGACGGTGTTGTGCCGATCCAACTTGCCGCAAAGTTGCCAAAGTTGGTCACCACGGTCCGCGTCAGTGACATGCCCAATCCGTCCGCATCGATCGGCCACGGCAGCGCGTCGTCGTAGGCGACTCGGTCCACCAGCAGGAATCCGGTCAGTGGGTTGGCCGGCTCTTCCGGCCGCAACAGCTCAACGGTGTCCCCGGCGTTGTTCAGCGCGCCGAGTTCTATTGGCGCCGCGCTTCCGACAAGCGCCACGCTCGGTCCGATGCCAAGGATCGTGCGAAACGCTGTGGTTTTGGTCGGTTCGAGCGTCGGATCGAAACGGACCAGCACCATCGACTGGCTTGGGGCAATCTGTGTGCCGAGCGGAATGCTAAACGGCACTCCACCGCTCTGCCGCAGTTGCCAACCGCTGATGTCGACCGTCGCCACCGACCGGTTGGTCAGTTCGACAAATTCCAGTTCGCCGTCAGCAATGTCCGGATTCGTCGGCACTTGTGCAGGCGGGTGATAGTACACCTCGCTGAGGATCACGTCGCCCACGACAAAGCCGCCGTTGGCCGAACCAAGCGTCTGACTGTTCATCGGGAAGAGCGACGCACCCTGGGCCGTCGGGTTGCCGTTGGGCACCCGGCCCAACAAGACATCTGTCTCGGTGGCGTCCAGGTCATGATGATCGGCGAACCGCACCGGTCGGTTCGCGTCGGTCGGATCACCTTCCATCAGCCAAATGTCGTCGCCGAACTGTCCGTCCAAGGCGAATCCTAACTCACCCTCATCGAGTACCAGATAGCCGCCCGGTGCGATCGTCGTGCCGGCAGCAAAAGCGAATAAAAAGAAATCATTATGCATGTCGGTCAGATGCCAGCCTTCGAGGTCGATCGTGCTGGCCGCCGTGTTGTAAAGCTCGACTTGGTCGAGCGCTGCGCCGTCACTGTGCGAAAGCACCTCGTTTACAATCACGTCGAACACCGGACCCGTGCCCGCGGTGGCGGGCGTACCGAGAAATTCGTTGCTACTGCGACAATTCTCGGCGCTAGTCAGATCGCCATTCGGATCGATGACATCGAGCGTGGCGCCCTTGCCATCGGCCCGACCCGGCCAGCGGCCGGCGTCGTTGTACGTAAACTGTACGATCGTCGAGTTTCAGTTCCTCACCGTTGTTCGATAAGCTGCCCAAGGTGAACGTGCCGGCGATGTTGAGACCCGTGCCGTAGCGCGATTCAAATGCCGAGAGATTCTTGACCACCAATACCTGGTCACCCGGCGCGAGCGAGGTCACGGCGCTGCCAGTAAAGTCGAACGTAAGACCACTGGCAAATTTAACGCCCGTCAAGTCAAGCGTCTCGGTGCCGCTCGTGTTCATCAGCTCAATGAACTCAAACTCGTCGGCCGCCACGTTGAGCTCTCCGAATGTGGTCATCGCCGCATATGGATTGTAGTTGACCTCGGTGATTCGCAAGAACTGCTGCGCCGGCGACGGGTCGCCGACATACGTTATCGTGTCGATCTGTGTCGCGTCGTCCGCCAGCAAATCCTCCTCGACCGCCTCAAACTTCGGCTGCCGAGAATAAACCAAACTCAAATGTAGTGACGACTTTGCACCCGCCACCCTAGAAAATAAGGTATGTCTGAGTCTTACTGGGGAACTTGGGCCAGCGCGCAGCAGACCAAACCGTTTGCGGGACGTAAGCAAGTCAGTCTCTCCAGATGCAGTAACAGTGATGCAAAACGGCAGCAGCAGTAAATTAGGCGTCCAGATAGCAGGCCCCACTCTAATCTAAATAGTCGACTTGGTAGAATCAAATGGCTTTTGCTCCTGATAGGCGCTGGCAGCAGCCGAAAACATCGTGAGATCGCGGCTAAAAACGAGGTTCCGTAGCCGTAGACAGCCCACAGCGTACGGCTTGAAATCTTGGCCGATGCCTAATGACACATTTCGGGGTACGATGTTATCTCGTTTCTCTATTTCGATTCTGGAAGAAGATTGATAGCCAACATGGATTCCGTCCCACACGACACGTTCATCACCGATGATTTCCTGCTGGAATCCGAATTTGCACGCCAGCTCTTCCATGAGTATGCCGAACACTTGCCGATCCTTGATTACCACACGCATCTGCCGCCCGGCGAGATCGCCGAGAACCGACAATTCGATAACCTGGCGCAGCTCTGGTTTGCCGACGACCACTACAAGTGGCGGGCCATGCGTGCCTGTGGTGTCAACGAGCATTACATCACCGGAGACGCACCTGAGCGGGATAAATTTCTCAAGTGGGCCGAAACGGTTCCAAAGCTCCTCCGTAATCCGATCTATCATTGGACGCACATGGAACTGGCGCGGCCGCTGGGTATTACCGATCGCCTGCTTAACAGTGACACGGCACCGGGTATCTGGGAAGAGTGCAACGAAAAGTTATCGCAAAGAGAGTTCTCTTGCCGCGGTCTCTTGCAGCAGATGAATGTCCGCGTGGTCTGTACGACCGACGATCCAGTTGATTCGCTCGAACACCACCAAGCCATCGCCGCCGACACATCGTTCGACGTTCGCGTACTACCCACCTGGCGACCCGACAAGGGGATCAGCGTGGAGGATCCCCTTGTTTTCAATGTCTGGGTGGACCGGTTGGCACAGGCAGCAGGCATCGAGATCCGTGATTTCGAATTGTATTTAGAGGCCCTGCGCAGGCGGCATGATCATTTCGCCTCAGTCGGTTGTTGTCTGTCCGACCATGGGCTGGATCGAATGTACGCGGAAGACTTCACCTTAAGCGCGGTCCGGCAGGCCTTTTCAAAAATACGCTCTGATCAATCGCTCAATGACCAAGAGGCGGCCCAGTTCAAGTCGGCCATGCTCTATGAACTGGCCCTCCTCGATCACGAGAAGGGTTGGATCCAACAGTTTCATCTCGGGGTGCTGCGCAGTTGCAATACCCGCATCGTCCGTCTGCTGGGTGCTGACAGCGGAGGTGACTCGATTGGCGACTTCGAAATGGCCCGCCCCCTGGTCCGGTTCTTTGATCACCTCGACCAAAACAACCAACTCTGCCGCACGATTCTCTATAATCTCAACCCGCGCGACAATGCATTGTTTGCCACCATGGTCGGTAACTTTCAGGACGGCGTGACCCCGGGCAAGATGCAGTTTGGCAGTGCGTGGTGGTTCTCGGACACGATCGACGGCATGACCGAGCAGATCGAGACGCTCTCGAACATGGGAGTATTGAGCCAGTTCGTCGGCATGCTGACCGACAGCCGCTCGTTTCTCAGTTTTCCGCGACATGATTACTTTCGACGATTGCTGTGCAATATCCTAGGCCACGATATGCGACGCGGCCTCATCCCTTCCGATATGGATCTCGTCGGCCAAATGATTCAGGACATTTGTTATTTCAACGCGAACCGCTACTTCGGTTTTAATGTGCCAGTGAACGATTAGTACCAAGTCAAAAAATCGCAGAAGAAGCAAAGATTAAACTTAGCGTAGCCGTTGGCCACAACCAAAAAAAGACTCACGCAAAGGACGATATGGACGCGAATTTTCGCGAATAAAAACATGATGTGATTGTTTTATTATTCGCGCTGATTCGCGTCATTCGCGGGCACTTCTTTTTTTGCGGCTTTTTTTGGACGACTGAAGGGGTGCTGGGTTTCCGATTTCCGTAAGTTCTCTTCTGTGCTATGATGCGACTGGTCGCTCTCAATGCCGGATGAGCGGGACTGGAACGCACACATGGCCAATCCAAAAACCATTACGAAGCGGCGCTGGAGGCGTACTTGCGCGAGCGGGAAGTGCCCTATGTGGCGGTCGACGAGAGCCGGCGGGCACTGATGTCGGGCGGATCGCTCAAAAGCCTTGACTTCATCGTCTCTCCATCCGAGGGTGGCCACTGGCTGATCGATGTCAAGGGTCGGCGGTTCCCTTCGGGCGACGAGTGGAAACATTATTGGAAAAACTGGTCGACGCGCGACGACCTTCGCAGCCTGGCCCGCTGGGAGCAACTGTTCGGTGGTGACTTCGCCAGTGTGCTTGTGTTCGCCTATCACTTGGTAGGCAACCAGGCTCCGCTGCCGGCCGATCAACTGTTTGCCTACCGCGATCGCCTGTATGGTTTCGTTGCCATCGGTCTGCACGACTATGCGCCGTACGCCCGGCCAATTTCCGAAAGCTGGGACACGGTTGCCATGCCCGTCGATCGTTTTCGTGCGGCGGCCCGACCAATCGACGATCTGTTGGCGCCGGTGAATCCTGAAACGAGTCAACGTTGAACGAGTCAACGTGGAAAGGTCCAGTGCGACTCACCCTCGGTTATTTATCGAGCAAATGCCGCAAGGCACCGTCAAGTTCTGGGTGCTGGAATTGGTAGCCTGTCTCGTTCAGTCTCGCGGGACGGACCCGGGTGCTCGAGAGCAATAGCTCCTTGCCCATCTGGCCAAACACGATCCGGGCCGCCAGCGCCGGCATGGGAAAGAGGGTCGGCCGCCGCAACACACGACCCAGCGTCTTGGTCAGCTCGCGGTTGCTTATCGCCCGTGGCGAGACCGCATTGACCGGACCTGACAGGCTCGGGGTCGCCAGTGCATGGCGCACCGCTCCCACGACGTCGCAAAGCGCGATCCAGCTTACGTATTGCAGCCCGCTACCAATCACTCCGCCCAGACCGAGGCGAAACGGGGTCAGCATCTTCTTCAGCGCGCCGCCCTCCGGGCTGAGCACAACACCGATCCGCAGATTGACGGTACGGATACCGACGTCGGTGGCCGGCTCGGTGGCCCTCTCCCAGGCATGGCAGACCTCGCTCAGAAATCCGTCACCCGGCTCTGACTGCTCGTCGAGCAACTCGTCCGCTCGATCACCATAAAACCCGATCGCCGAGGCAGAGACCAACGTTCGCGGCTTGTTCTCTAGCCAGGCCAGCGAGCCGCAGAGCAATCGAGTTCCCTCGATACGGCTTACTCGAATCCGCTTTTTCTGGGCTCGGGTCCAACGCCGGCTAGCAACATTTGCTCCTGCCAGATGCACCACGGCGTCGACACCCACCAGAGCATCTTTGTCGATTTTGTACGTGACTGGATCCCAAAAAATCTCGTCTTGCCCGTCCCGCGGCTGGCGACGAACCAAACATTTGACGCGATGTCCGTCTGCTCTCAGGCTGGCGACCAGGGCGCCACCGATCAATCCAGTCGAGCCGCTTACCGCGATCGTTTGCGGCCCGTCAAGCGCCGTCTGGCCTGATTGATTCATCGTCGAGTTTCCCGCTGCCGTAAAGAAAAAAGTCAAAGAGTAAAAAAGTCAAAGAGTGTCTGAGTGTAAAAGTTGAAAAGCGCAAAGGTTGAAGATGGCCTTGTTGACTAACTCCACTCGAACTGCGGCAGCCCGAGGTGGGTGAAACGGTTAAGGATTTTGCTGCGTAGCCGAGATTCGGCTCGCTGGTTTTCCAGTTCTCGATTTTTCAGTTTGTC
>CAUYYY010000110.1:0-6840 GCA_963577165.1 Planctomycetota bacterium
CGAATCGCTCCTTCTTAGGGTAGGGTACATCCGTTTATACCCTCCTTGCGCTGGTTATGAAGCGATGGTTCACGCTTGTTTTGAAGGAATTGTTCGACAAGGCCACTAGCAACTAACAACTCTTTTTTAGCAGCCGGGGTGCTTCCCAATCCCATGTGTGCGACTCGCACTAGCTGCTTCGTTAACACAAGTCCGAAGAAAGATGATTCCCTGATGGCCGTCGACACGCCCGCTCGAATCGCTGTGCTTGGCGTCGGACCGATCGGACTCGAGTCGGCCCTGTACGCCCGCTTTCTCGGCTACGATGTGGACGTCTTCGAGCGAGGGAACGTTTGCGAGAACCTGCGACTGTGGGGGCACGTGCGAATGTTCAGTCCGTTTCAGATGAATCGTTCCACGCTGGGCCTGGCGGCGCTGCGAGCACAGCACGATGCGTGGCAGGCGCCTGAGGAAGTCGCCTTGCTCACCGGGCATCAACTCGCCGAAGCATATTACCTGCCGCTCGCCAAGACTGACTTGCTCGCCGAGAGCATTCACTGCCAGACGACTGTTCTGTCAGTCGGTCGCGAGGGCCTGCTCAAAGGAGACCATCTCGGTGACGATGCCCGACGTGACGTTGACT
Organism: Planctomycetota bacterium; assembly: GCA_963577165.1. Classification (GTDB taxonomy): domain Bacteria; phylum Planctomycetota; class Planctomycetia; order Pirellulales; family CAUYYY01; genus CAUYYY01. Next base: position 623 of record CAUYYY010000110.1, read on the forward strand.
TTCGAATTCTGGCGCGCGACCGCGATGGGCAGGAGCGGGTCACCCGGGCCGACGTGGTGATCGACACGACGGGAACCTACGGCCATCCAAATTGGATGGGACCGGGCGGGATGCCGGCTGTCGGCGAACGTGCGCTGCGAAAACAAATTGAGTATGGCCTGCCCGACGTGTTGGACGAGCATCGCGACCGATACGCTCAGCAACACACACTCGTGCTCGGCGCCGGCTATTCGGCGGCCACGACGGTCGTGGCGCTCCATGAACTGGCCCGCGAAGAACCGGCGACGCGCGTAACATGGGTCACGCGCGGCGAACAAAACGACCCGATCACCAGAATCGCCGATGACCGGCTGATCGAACGTGACCGGCTTGCCGAACGGGCGAACCGCTTGGCGATGAGCGAAAGCGTTGCCCACTGGCCAGGCACGATGGTGCAACAAATCTCGCAGACGGATACCGACGCGTCGGCTGATGCACTCGAATTTGAAGTCGACCTGGTCGGCCGTCATGTCGGCACGTTGACGGTCGATCGGATCGTGGCGAACGTCGGCTATCGCCCAGACAACCGCCTGCACGAAGAACTGCAAGTTCACACCTGTTACGCGACCGACGGTCCGATGAAGTTGGCGGCCGCGCTCTCTGGCAACGTCTCAGCAGATTGTCTTGACCAGGGAGCTTACGGACCCGCGACGCTAGCCAGTCCCGAGCCGGACTTTTATATCGCGGGCGCGAAGAGCTACGGTCGATCGTCACAGTTTCTGCTGTCGATCGGCCTCAAGCAGATTCAGCATATCTTTACCATGATCGGCGACTCGGCGGAGCTCGATCTGTACAAAAGCATCCAAGCGGTGAAAACGTGATACGAAACAACTCGAAAAGACAATAGCCTTGAGCGTCACCTGCGATAGCCCGAGCGTGGAACTGTCGAGCTTGGATCACTTGTGGTTTCAAGTCGCCGGGACACTCTGCAATCTGACGTGTCACCACTGCTTTATCCGTTGCAGCCCAAAGAATGATTCGTTTGGGTACCTTACGCTCAGCGAGGTGCGCCGGCGTCTCGAAGAGTCGGTTGCGCTTGGTGTGAAGGAATATTATTTCACGGGCGGCGAGCCGTTTCTGAATCACGACATGGCGCCGATCCTCGTCGAGACGCTCCGTTACGGTCCGGCGACCGTGCTGACCAATGGCACGGTCCTCAAGGACCAGTGGCTGCAAACACTGGCCGACGCGGAAGCTGCAAGTCTTTACAGTCTCGAGTTTCGTGTCTCGATCGACGGGTTCTCTCCCGAGACGAACGACCCGATTCGCGGCGCGGGCACGTTCGATCGCGCCATCCGCGGAGTCAAGCGACTCGTCGACTTTGGATTTCTTCCGATTATTACGGCGGCTCGCACTTGGAGCGATGACGACGAAACGGCGGTCGTCGGTCAGTTTGTGACGATGCTCAAATCGACCGGCTACGAGCGGCCGCGATTGAAGATTCTGCCCACGCTACATCTCGGCGCCGAAGAAGAAAGGTCGCACGGCTATCGTGATAGCGAACGCATCACCGCTGAGATGCTTGCCTACTACGACATGAGTCAATTGATTTGTGATCACAGTCGGATCGTTACGGACCGCGGTGTCTATGTCTGTCCGATTCTTATCGAGTCGGCGGACGCGCGGCTGGGCGAAACCATTGGGCAGTCGATGGGTTCCTATCCGCTGCGACACGGGGCATGCTACACGTGTTATCAGTACGGAGCCATTTGCTCGAATCCGTCGAGCGCCGCTGTCCATGATAAATAGATAAACACGGATCGCACACGTGGAAGCACCCCGGCTGCTGTGTAACGACAAATTCTGTTGCTTCTTCAGCAGCAGCCGGGGTGCTGAAATCGGCCATGACAAATAAACACATGAATCGAATCGCCTGTTTTGGCGGCGTCTATAGCAACTATCTGGCGCTGGACGTCGCGATCCGCGATGCGCGGCGGCGTGGCGTGGACGAGATCCTCTGCCTGGGCGATTTTGGTGCGTTCGGTCCGCATCCGAATCGCTCGCTCGATTTGCTGCGCATGCATAACATCACATGCATCCAGGGAAACTACGACCACTCGATCGGCAACGAATTGGACGATTGCCAGTGCGGCTATACCGATCCGCGCGATAACCATTTCGCGCAGATTAGCTACGATTACACGCTCTCAGGCACGTCAGTGGAGCACCGTGGCTGGATGCGAGAATTGCCGGAGCAACTGCGACGGAAGCTGGGTCCGCTTTCGGTGCTCATGTGTCACGGCAGTCCCCGCCAAGTAAACGAGTTTCTTTGGGAGTCGACAACTCCAACGCATTTTCTTGACAAACTTGCTCGGGATTACCAGGCGGACGTCATCCTCTCGACGCACACGGGCATCCGCTGGCAACGCGAACTTGCGGACCGGCGCCGCGCGGTCAACGTCGGCGTGCTGGGTCGGCCGGAGAACGACGGCCAAACGAACGTCTGGTACACGATTCTTTCGTACTCGCGCGATGTAGAACTTCAAGTCGAGTTTGTTCCAGTCGAGTACGACTTTCGCTCCTTGGCCGACGAGATGGACAACGAGGGCTTGCCCAAAGAGTTCAGCGAAACCATTCGCACAGGCTGGTGGACAACTTGCCTTGAAATCTTGCCGGCGAAGGAACGACGGCGAGGGCGGTATTGAGTGAAGAGTGAGAGGTCGTAAGTCGGAAGACAGAGGAATTCTCCCGATCTCCGACTTCTCATCGCTTACTCCTTCGCGACAGCAACCGACTCCTCGCTTACCGAGCGATCCTGTCCGGCGATGCGAAGAGGGCGTCGGTCGAAGTGGTTGCTCGACCGTGGGCAACCGCCGTTCGCACCGCGAAGTTTTCGACGATGCCCACGACCGGTATACCCACGATGCTCAAACGATTCGTCACCTCGGCAATGTCATCAGACCCGTTGGCGGCGCCGGAGCGACGGGTGTTTTGTACTACGATCGCGGCGTCCAGGCCGGAACGAACCGCAAACGCCAGGGCCGAGGCGGCTGAGAGATCATCGAGCAGCGGCCCCACGTCGACCAGGACAATGTCGCAATGTTTTCGCAGCACACGCAGGCTGACCGATGCCAATACGCCATCGACGAGCGCGGCCGGCTCAGCAACGATATCCCTCATGGGAAGCAAAGTTGCACTGCTCTGGTCGGCGGTGATCACGGCCTCGGCCAAGGGAAGGCCGCGGCAAAGAATGTCTTCCCAGCCGACTTGCACGGCGAGCCCCAGGCGTACGGCCAGATTCGCCCGGTGAAAATCGGCGTCGACCATCGCCACCTTAATATGATGACGGGATAGTTCACGTGAGAGCGCCAACAACACGGTTTTCCGGCCGTCGCCTCGGTGGCATCCGGCCACCGCAGTGACCACAAACCCTTGTTCGGCCTGAGCCATCAATTGACCCATGAGCTGGTCGAAAGATTCGGGCGTACGTTGGACCAGCGCGTCGCACTCGCCGGGCCAGACGAAACGTTCGACCGCCAGAGCGGGCACGAAGTCGTCCGACGCATCGGGCATGGCACGAAACGAGGAGAGCGGTTGCCGCCCCTGTTTGGTCCGGCCACGGTTATCTGTTGACGTGAGGTTTCTCGGCGCGGCGTCGACGCTGCCCACGGTGCTGACGGCCATGGGAATGTGAGGTGGCGGTACGTGGCTTGTCACACGGCCATCGACCAGCGGCTCACGCGGTATCACTGAGGGGGTCGCCGAACCTGACGTCGGTGGTTCGGCATCGGACTCCGCCGGTTGCGAAACGGGGGCCGGTTGCGAAACGGGGGTCGACTGCGAAACGGGGTACGTTCGGCGCAAACGTGTGCCGCCGCCGGCATAGGACCAGTGGGGTGACGGTGGCGTCGGCTCGGCGCCGTCGCGACTGTAGGCTCGGATGAATGCTTGATCTGAGGTCGACATGGTACTATCAGCGCCGTTGTTTCTCGATGGTTGTTTCTATGATTCCGGTCAACCGAGCGACTCGCTCCGGCTGAGGATAAGCCCGCTGAGGATAGGAGGGTGGACTGACCGAGTCGGTCGCATCGGGCATCGGATTGCCAGCGAGCCGCGCGGAGCGGTTGGCCGCCGCGACCGTGCTGCCGGGGCCAGAGCGTCGAGGTCGCCGCATCTCTCGTGGCCAAGTACTGAAAAGCAGTTGCTGGTCCACGATTGGAATGTAAGACGATTGCTGATAGACACCCAGTTTTTCATCAGTAATGGGCTTTGGCTGCTCGAATACCTGGTTGTTCCATTCGACTCGAGGCACGGCCTGAGCCCATCCGGCTGGTGTGTCGTCGAATTGCGGCTGGCTCGACACGTCGTTTCCACGAAGCGTTATGGCCAACAGAAAAGTCCCTCCGGCTAAGAGGGCGCCGATGGTGAACAAGGACACCATTTGTGATCGGTTTCCTGGCAAGTATCGGGCAAAACGGCTGTGCTGCTGCCGCTGCCGATGTTCGACGGTCTCGTTCATAACAGCGGGCTCGGCGGAACCCGAAATCCGGTCACTTGATTCCCGGTCACTTGAAGCGTAGAGGTCGGGCAGGCGAACACGAATAGGCTGTGCCGAGTCCAACACGTCCTGCTCGCCGCCGGTTACCCTGTCCCGGGTTACCCTCTCTTGGTGTGCCATGTCTTGGTACATCGTGCCTTGTTGCACTGAGTCTCGGGGCACGGGGTCTTGGGGCACTGGGTCTTGGGGCACTGGGATGACCGGATTGTGCGGCAGTGTCGGAAGCATCTTGTTTTTCCAGGCAACAGTATTTTCGAACGGTGTTTCCTCATGCGGAACGGGCGCGACTTCCGTGCCGTAACGCCAAGCGGGAGCGCACGCTCGGCGTGAGCGCAGAGCGAGCCCCTCTGAGGTTTATCGGTTCCGGTCGCGCGGCGCTTGAGGATTGCTATGGTTAGACTGGCTGTGCCAAGTTCGGCTGGACCGGCACCGCGAACCAAATCTGCCGGCCGTGGGTCGATGCAATGGGCTGCCTTGCCGAAAATTGTGGTGTGTGCGATACTCAATCGCTTATGTAGTGATGACTTACGCCAAGGAAGCGAATCTTTCTGCGATACGGTCTTTCTGCGATACGGGGGGGGTCACACCTAAGATCTGGGATGGACGACCCGCGTCACGTGCTATCACTTGAAAATACGATCCACGTCCGATTGGACCTGCCGATGACCGCCGCCACAGAGCCCACGATCAATACCGACCTGGAAGCCTTGCTGGGCCAGCGCATCCTCGTGCTCGACGGAGCGATGGGCACGATGGTGCAGGCGCTACGACTCGACGAGGCGGAGATGCGGGGCCAGCGGTTTGCCGACCATCACAAAGACCTCAAGAACTTCGTGGACATTCTTTGTCTGACGCATCCGGACAAGGTCACCGACATTCATCGAGCCTACTTGGAAGCCGGCGCGGATATTATCGAGACGAATACGTTCGGGGCCAGTCCGCTGGGCATGGAAGAGTTCGGTTTGCCGGTGGATTTGGTCCGCGAGATCAATCTTGCGGCAGCGAAGTCTGCTCGACAGGCCGTCGTGGAGTTCAATCAGCGGACGCCCGAGCGGCCCCGTTTTGTCGCCGGCTCGATCGGACCGACGACGAAGCAGACCGCCATCTCGACCGATGTAGATGACCCCAGTTTTCGCGGCGTCACGTTCGACCAAATGCTCGAATCGTACTACGAGCAGGTTGCCGCTCTGGTCGAGGGAGGCGTTGACTTGCTGTTTCCAGAAACGGCCATCGACACGCTCAATCTGAAGGCGTGCCTGTTTGCAATTGCCAAGTACTTTGATGCGCACGATGTGAAGTTGCCCGTGATGGTTTCGCTCACGTTCGACCGGGCAGGAGCGACCTTTGTGTCGGGCCAAAGCGTTGAGGCCGCCTGGAATGCCGTGTCCCACTTCCCACTTCTGAGCGTGGGGGTGAACTGTGCGCTGGGCCCGCAAATGATGCGCCCGCATGTCGAGGAGCTTTCGCAGATTGTACCGGCCTACGTCAGTTGCCACCCGAACGCTGGCTTGCCGAACGACATGGGAGAGTACGATCTGAGCCCGGCGGAGATGGCTCAGATGGTGGGCGAATTTGCCGACAACGGTTGGATCAATATCGTGGGCGGCTGTTGCGGCACGACGCCCGAGCACATCCGGGCCATCGCCGAGCGTGTCCAAGCAGTCGTGCCGCGGCGCAAGTC
>CAUYYY010000111.1:0-6817 GCA_963577165.1 Planctomycetota bacterium
TTCCCCCTTTATCTAGGGGTGGTTATTTCTGCCTCTTGAAATTGTGACGCATTTCGCTACAATGGCTCGCGGCGATGAAATACCGCGCCGTTTTGGTCTTTGACAATTTAGCAAGAAAAAGCTGCTGGCTGTTAGCTATTGGCCAATAGCCGACGGGCTACGCCTAGCCGGTGCGCGAGGGGTACGCGAACAGTGCCCCACGCCTTCTCGCCCTTTGCGGTTGGAATCCCTTCTTACTCCGTGTGCTCCGTGACTCTGTGGTGAATTCCTTCCAGTACGCCCGGAAGCTAACGCATCCGGCTCGTCTGTCAAATATTCCGCCTTCCCCCCTCCGCACTTGCCCCGGCGAAATGTTTGAATATTCGAGAAGACGTCCCTTATCAACCACTTCTGGGGCACCCCCTATAAGGCGCGCTCGAAAACGTCGTCCTTTTCAAACGACGTGCATGGGACGATCAGACCAGACGCGTGGGTCTCGTGGAACTCGGCCCACCCTACGAGCTAGACTCCCACCCAATGCTTCACGCCCAGTCGCAGCAGAATCCACAACGCCGAGATCGACTCGCGCAGATTGATCTTCGATGTGCCGTGTTGCCGATCGACAAACGTGATCGGCGTCTCGCCCAGCCGGGCCCCGGCACGTTGCAGGTGCCAGAGAATCTCTTCTTGGAACGAATAGCCCCGCGAGTACACGCCGTCCAGATCGAGCCGTCGCAGCACAGAAGTCCGATAGCAACGCATCGCCCCGCTGCAATCTTTTGTCGTTAGGCCCAGCAGCACTCGGGCGTACAGATTGATGGCCCGGCTCATCAGCCGGCGCGAGAGCGGCCAGCCCACGATCGCCCCGCCCGGCACGTACCGCGAACCGATCATCACATCGACCGGCGTGTCGGCCTGACCAGAACCGATCTGGCCAGCGCCCCCCTGCCCTGCCATGCCGGCCAGCAGAGTGGGAATGACTTCCGTCGGGTGACTGAAGTCGGCATCGAGGTTCACCATGTAGGTGTAGTCGTGGTCGAGGGCGTAACTCATGGCGGCGATCGTCGCCGTGCCGAGCCCCAGCTTGCCCGACCGGTGCAGACAACGCACGCGTGGGTCGGAGGTCGCCCGGCCGTCGCACCAGCGCCCGGTGCCGTCGGGCGAATTGTCATCGACGATCAGCAGATCGGCGTGCGGCGCATGACGAAAGATCTCATCGACCAGCCACGGCAGGTTTTCGATTTCGTTGTACGTGGCCAGCGTTACCAGCGTTCGCCCATTCACAGCTATGGAGTTCACAGTAACCACGTTAACGACTACCGGTCGGACCCAACAGGCCAATCGGCTGACTCGCTTCGGGCATCGTTGAGCAGCCCTTCGAGCCGCTCGACGACTTCGGCCTGAAAGCCCGCCACGTCGGTCGACTCGCCCGGATCGTTTTCGAGATCATACAGGGCAATTGGACCGCTGAGCCCCGTTCGCAGGCCCTTCCATTTACCAGCGCGAATCGCCTGCTGAAAAGTCGGCTCATGCAGTTCCCAATAGAGATAGTCTCGCTCGGCCAGTCGGCGGCTGTGAAATTTCCCCAAAACCGAAATGCCATCGAGATTCAGCGGCCGGCGAATCGCCTCGGCCAGATCGGCCAGCGTCGGCAGCAGGTCCCACGCCGCCCAGAGGCAGTCGCTCTCGATGTTCTGCTCGGCAAGTCCCTCGCCCCAGACGATCATCGGTACGCGGATGTCGCCCTCAAACAATTGGCCTTTGCCGCCCCGAAATGGACCGGCACTCTGAAAGAATTTCGGATCGACACTGTCAGCATGTGGCCCGTTATCGCTGGTGAAAAAGATCAGCACATCATCGCGATAATGGCTGGTCTTTACGAACTCCAGAATGCGACCGACTTCGCTGTCGAGTCGCGATACCATGGCCGCATACTGCTTCTGTGCCGTGGGCCAGTCCTCGTTGTCGTACTGCGTCACCTCGGGCACCGGGCCGATCTCGGCATGTGGCAAGGTGTAATTCACCTGCAGAAAGAACGGTCGGTCGCATTCACTGTTGAGCCACGCCAGCGCCTCGTCGGTCGTCAGCTCGGGCGAATAGTCTTCACGCTGACCGTTCTCGTTGCCCGGCAGTTTCACCTGCTGCGCGTTGCGCCACAACATCGGCGGAAAATAGTTGCGAGCTCGCTCGTGGTCAAGATAGCCAAAGGCGTGCTCGAAACCTTGGCGATTCGGCGTGCCGGTCGTTTCCACGTCGCCCAATGCCCAGCGGCCCATGAGGCCCGTGGTGTAACCGGCTCGCCATAGCAGTTCGGCAATCGTGCAATCCTCGGTCTTGAGCGGCAGAACCGGCTTGTTGCCACGCAGACGTGTGTGTCCGGTGTGCAGGCCCGTCGTCAGAGAGCACCGCGACGGCACACCGAGCGGACTGCCTGTGTAGTAGTTCGTGAACCGAACGCCCTCGGCGGCCATGGCGTCGAGATGCGGTGTTTTGGTTTTCTGCTGTCCGTAGCAACCGAGGTCGCCGTAGCCGAGGTCGTCGGCAACGATCAGGATGATGCTGGCCGCATAGGACCGACCGTGGATCACCTGACGATTCACTTGCCGAATCGCCTCCAAGTTCTGTGCCTTGATCTGCTTCCAATAATCGTTGGCCTCGGCGGCACGTCGGCGGATGTCGTCTTCCTCGTCGTCGCTCATTCCATCGAAAACGTTGGAGCCGAGCAGATCGATCCAGGCCTCGAACATCGTTCGATCCGAACGCTCTTCGGGCGAAAGCGCCGGCAGCGGCGCGCTCGTTGCGGACGACTCGACTATCGTCCCGTCGGCGCTGGGTGATGTTGTTTCGGTCGGCGTAACCAAATCGGCAGTGGGCAAATCGGCAGCGAGCGTCTCGTCGCCGTTCTCTGCGTTGCATCCAGAGAGTATTGCCAGGAGTATTAACGGGAACAACCGGTTCGATCGATTCAGTCGCCAGAACATAGGTTTCACTCGACTCAATTTAGATTACGTGTTGATGCGTCGGCCGAACGCCGCGTTACGTCGACGCGGATACCGTATTTGCGTATCTTGTTATAGAGTGTTACGCGACTGATGCCCAACGCCCGGGCCGTCGCCGTCCGATTGAAGTTTTGGGTTTGCAGCATCCGCTCGATCGCCATCTGTTCTCGTTGTGCGACCTCGCCCGCAAGCCCCGAGGGTGTCGCCATCGCCTTGCCGGGCTGGCCTGTCTCGAAGCTTGTCGAACGAACCTCCGGCGACAGATGCGATGAGGCCAACACACCGTCGCGACAGAACAGCACCGCCCGTCGCACTTCGTTTCGCAGTTGACGAATATTGCCGGGCCAACGACAAGCTTTAATCGCCGCGACAAACTCTGGATGGATATACCGCACATCCAACACATGTTCGCGACAACATTCCTGAATAAAAGAAATGGCCAGCGGAACCATATCGCGCGTTCGATTGCGAAGTGGTGGGATCTCAAAACGGATTTGATTCAACCGAAAGTAGAGGTCGACCCGGAATCGCTCTTGATCGACCAGATCGCGAAGATCGACATTCGATGCCACGATACTGCGAACATTCGCCCGCCGAGTTTCGTTCGAACCGACGGCCTCGAATTCGCTGGTCTCCAACACGCGCAGTAACTTCGCCTGTTGCGGCAGAGCGAGCACATCGATTTCGTCGAGCAGAATCGACCCACCGCTGGCCGCCTCGAACTTGCCTTCCTTGTTCCGGTCGGCGCCGGTAAACGCGCCTTTCACGTGTCCGAACAACTCGGAATCGATTAACTCGTTCGGCAGCGCACCGCATGGCACGGTGAGAAAACGCTGCTCGGATCGTGGCGACAAATTGTGTACCATCCGGGCCAGCATCGTCTTGCCGGTTCCCGTCTCACCGACCAACAGGACGGTAAACTCATGTTGTGCGGCAACCTTCAAGTCGTCCAGAACGGAAAACAACTCGGGTGTATAGGTGGTCCAGGTGCCGGTCGTCGATTCGAGCGAACGGCACTGGTCGTAACGTTGATGTTGCGAGGGCGTCGGCCGCTTGCCGGCAATCGCGCCGCGTAGCCGTTCGACGAGTTGATCTTTCGGACAAGGCCAATCGATGCTGGCCGCGAACGTAAGGTCGGCCGTGTGTGCCCACGCAAGCGGTATTCCCGGCCCGACAATCGCGAACAGCGAAACCGGCCCGGCAGCCAGATGGCCCAAGGTCGGCCGAAGTGCCGCGAGTTGGTCCCATCGCGCGTCGTCCCGCAGATCAACAACTATCACTTGAGGAGCGCGCCGGCAATCACCGGCCATCGAGTCATCTGTCCAGGGACAATTCGACCACGCCAGCCGCGTGACGTCGCATCCCAACGGGTCTGACAGTGCTGCCTGCATGTCGTCTCGCAGACGGCTGTCGTCGCTGATGAGCCAAACCGTGCTGATGTTCATTACGTCGCTGATGCAAAGAAAGAAAACGACTCGATGGGTCCGCTGCCCGGCGTCGGGAAGCCGCTCATGCCTGACTGAGATTGCGAAACTAAGATTGCCAATGGTGCGAAATATGTTTGAAAACGCACTTCGGTCGCCATAGGGAGGACATAAGAATATTTTACTCATACTTTGTAAATTACGCAAATTAACATATTGGGTCCGGCCAGGATTACCTCATAATTCTCGGTATTTTTTGCTGTTCGGGAGCGATTTGTGTGGTTCGATTGGGCGATTTTCGGGCAACTGGCGCACGCTTTGCCCCTAATGGGTCCGGTGGCCTGGGTTCACTTGGCCAATCGTCGGAGCGTGGGCGAAAAGTCGCCTGCCGATACCGAAATCGGCCATCTTGAATGCTTTGGGCCCCGGGCCGCGAGAACGTTCACCGCGGCGGTTAAACCTGCGCAAATGTGTTAAGAACTTGAAACACTTTATGAGTCGAATCGAATCGCGACCGCCGAAAGTCCAGCATCGATGCGTGTTATGGTGCACCAATCGACTGCGATACCGGTCCCGCTGGACGTCGTCTCCAGCGGCGAAACCATCGTCGCACGACCCGGTAAGTCCTTTTTCGTGGCTCAATGTGGAGACGACCGGTCCGCGTATTATCGGCACCTATCGGCTGCTGTTGATTGTTCTCATCTTGCTTTACTACAGCGTGTTCACCGCGGTCACGGTGTCGTTGACGACAGTTTTTCAACACGTAGCACATGGGCCATGGGTGAGCGCGTCGGCCAGCACGATCCGTGTCGTGGCCCTGCTGGCCATTGCCACAGTCATGATCGCGCTCGCTTTACAACTTTGGCGAGGCATCTTGGGGCTGGTCACTCGGATGCACGACGGTTCGGACGATGTGGGGTCGGGCGTGGTGCTGGCACGGAACCAGTGCCCGGACTTATACCGCACGGTGGCTGAAGTCGGGACAGGCATCGGCGCGCCGTTGCCGGCAGAAATTCGAGTCACCGACCGCGCAGAATGTTACGTTTGCGAAGAGCGAAAGTTTGGCGTGCGCACTCAGCGACGTCTGATTCTCGTGCTGGGACTGCCTCATCTGGCGGTGTTGTCGGTCGCCGAGTTGAAGGCGATCTTGGCTCACGAGTTGGCCCATTTCCGTTCTGGCGATACGACCTTTGGCGTATTCATATACCGTTTTCTGGAATCACTTCGCGTGGCTCAGCAAACGCGGCAGCACCGCTGGCGGAGTTGGGCGGATCCTGTCTACTGGATAAGCAAGGCCACATTTCACCTGTTCCTGGTGATGGTGACTCCCATTCGGCAGTATCAAGAATTGCGTGCCGATTGCACAAGTGCATCGTATTGTGGTGGCGAGCTGGCCGCACGGACACTCCTCAAAGAATGGCTGCTTTCCCATCAGTTCGACGCGGCGGCGGCCGAGTTCCACCAGCGACAGCAAGACAATGCACCGTGTGCTGAGCCAAATGCGTTCCACTATTTCACAGCTCGGTGGCGCGAATTCAGTGTCGCTGGATGTGACTATTTGGAACGTCGGCTCAGCGAGGAAGAACGGCCCGGCTATCTCGACTCGCATCCGACGACCCAGGCACGGCTGGCGATGATGCGTCGGTTTCCTTCGCGTAAGACACGGTTTACGATTCCGGCCCGCTGTTTATTGAACGACTTCAGCGCCGTTGAACAACAGCTCTACGAGCCGTGCGATTCGCGAGCCGTGTCATCACGGCCATAGGGAACACTTCTTTCAATCCGTGTTCGATCCGTGGATACTCTTCTCGTTTTTTTGTCTATCCGTGGCGACCACACATTCGTTGCGATCGTTGTTTCCCGACGCGATTAGCCAATGCGCGTGGGCCTCGTTGCACTCTGCCCACCCTGCATGCTCACGTTATGCCAGCCGTGCGGTTGGTGCGGCTGACGTTTTGACAGTCTTGGCGAAACGGACCGTTTTTGCACGCTGTGCGGACTGGGCGCTAATTACGATAAAAATCATGGGCCCGAGATCAAGAGATTGGAAATGAATGTGAAATGTGAGTCGACCAGCGGGAACTCGGCTTGCAAGCGAGCCCGCTAAACGTTTTGACGCAAAGGCGCGTGAATGGCGACTGTAATCACGGACAAATCGACAACAGAAGTCGTCTTGGAATCACCACTCGAGACGCGCTATGCGCTGCGTACACGTCATGCGGTGATCATTGCGATCGCTTGTATGTTCTTTCTGGTGCTCAACTATCTACCGCTCCGGGCCACCGACTTGTGGGGCCATGTCGCCTATGGGCAATGGATTCTACAGAACGGGTCGCTGCCGACCGAAGACCCGATGTTGAAACTTGCCGAGGGGATGCCGGTCATCGATTCGGCTTGGCTATCTCAAGTCATCTT
>CAUYYY010000112.1:0-6759 GCA_963577165.1 Planctomycetota bacterium
CGTCGCCCGGCTCGTCGCGATTAAGAATCAACCGGACAACGTTGGCAGGGTGACATTTGTACAGTGAGTCTTGCAGCTCGGTATCGATCACGTCGTACGGCGGCGCCACCACGTCGCTGAGCGAACCGACGTGACCCAGGTCGTACCGCAAACCACGAAACGCTTGAATATCAGGCATGAGAAGGGATTTTTGATTTCAGATTTAGGATTGCAGATTGATGAACGATGCCGCCGTTTTTAGCCGTGGCAGACCAGGCCCGTGGAGACACGGCTCAACCGTAACACGAAAAGACCACGATAGTGTATAATACTAACGCTCTGATGCCGTAAGTACAATCAGCCGTCACGCGATGCACTCGGCCAAGCAAGTCCAAACAAAAGGAAGGCATTCAATGACTGCCGACGCCGCGCAAGAACTATTATTCGACCGGCCGTTTGTACCGTTTCGCATCTATATGAGCAATGGCCGAGAGGTCGAAGTGCGGCATCCGGAGATGGCCATCGTTACGGACCAGGAAGTCGCAGTGGCCGTGGAGGAAAACGGGCAACGGAAACTCCGCCTGCTCTCCCTCGTCAATATCAACATCAACGAGATCGAGAGATTGGATCACGAATCGTCTACGGACTCAACCTAGTACCGATAATAATCGGGTTTGAACGGGCCTTCGACCGGCACGTTGATGTACTCGGCCTGCAGGTCGGTCAGCTTGGTAAGCCTCACACCCAGTTTCTCCAAGTGCAGCCGAGCGACTTCTTCGTCCAACTTTTTGGGCAACACGTGGATGCCGACCTCGTATTTGTCCGTTTCGTTCCACAGGGCCAATTGGGCCAACACCTGGTTTGTGAACGAATTGGACATCACGAACGACGGATGCCCGGTCGCACAGCCCAAGTTCACCAGCCGGCCCTGGGCTAGCACGAGGATCGAGTGCCCGTCTGAGAACGTGTACTGGTCGACCTGTGGCTTGATTTCGACCTTTTTGACGTCCTTCTGGCCGTTGAGCCAGGCCATGTCGATTTCTAGATCGAAATGCCCGATGTTGCAGACGATCGCGTCGTTCTTCATCGCCGACATGTGCTGGCCGGTGATGATGTCGCGATTGCCCGTGGTTGTAACATAGATGTCCCCTTCCTTGACCGCCTCTTCCATGGTGGTCACTTCAAAACCTTCCATGGCCGCCTGCAGGGCGTTGATCGGGTCGATTTCGGTGATGATCACTCTCGCACCGTAGCGCTGCATGGAATGGGCACAGCCCTTTCCGACGTCGCCATAACCGGCCACCACGACGACCTTGCCGGCGATCATGATATCGGTTGCCCGCTTGATCCCGTCGGCCAACGATTCGCGGCACCCATAGAGATTGTCGAACTTGCTCTTGGTCACCGAGTCGTTCACGTTGATCGCCGGCACCTTCAGTTCGCCCTTCTGGTGCATCTTATAAAGGGCCTTGATGCCGGTGGTCGTTTCCTCGGACAGCCCGCGAATGTCGTCGAGATACTGCGGAAACTTCTCGTGGACCATGGCGGTCAAGTCGCCGCCGTCGTCGAGAATGATGCTGAGCGGCTTGCCGTCAGGGAATACGAGCGTCTGCTCGATGCACCACAGGAACTCTTCATCGTTCATGCCCTTCCAGGCATAAACCGGGATACCTGCTTTGGCGATTGCCGCCGCCGCATGGTCTTGCGTCGAGAAGATGTTGCAACTGCTCCAGGTCACTTCCGCGCCGAGTTCCAACAGGGTCTCGATCAACACGGCCGTCTGAATCGTCATATGCAAGCAGCCCGCGATGCGAGCGCCGGCGAGCGGCTTGTCCTTGCCGAATTTCTCCCGCAGCGCCATCAGGCCGGGCATCTCGTTCTCGGCCAGCTCGATCTCTTTGCGGCCCCACGCGGCCAGCTCCTCGAACTTTTCCGGCGATACGTCGACAACCTTATACGGCAATTTTGTTTCGACCTGCGACACAGAACGTCTCCTTGTTTTTGGTGTTTCGGTAAATTCCTTAATTTTCGTTTCGGCCGGCGATTTCCCGGCGAGACCGCAAATATACGGTCGCGTGGCTTAGGCTCTGCCGGCTCTGCCTCAGCCACCCGACGCAAGTATACGGCGCTCAACCGGTGCATGGCAACACGATTCAACCATCGATTAAACGTCGATGATCGTCAGGGCGCTGCGAGCCGCACGAACAAAGCGTTCGACCAACAGGGGGTCCTTCCTGCCCGGGGCCGATTCGACGCCACTGGCCGTGTCAACCGCCTGGGGGCGAACCCTCCTAATCGCAGCACTTACGTTGTCCGCCGTCAAACCACCTGCCAATACGAGCGGTCGATCGAACAGCCATTCTCGCTCTCCGGCGAGCGCGTCCCAGTCGATTGTCTCTCCCGTGCCCCCGTACTGGTTCTCAACTCGCGCATCGACCATGACCGCATTCGGCAGACGCCCACCCACTTTGCAATCGTGAAGATAGTTCACCACCTGTTCCAAGGGATTCTCGCTGCTCGCCTTGCTGCGACCAATTCGCAACGCACGGATCATCCGTCGTTCGGCAAATTGCCCGAGAAACTCAGGCGGCTCATCACCGTGCAGTTGAATCCAATTCAAGCCGACGCGGTCAGCGATATCATAGATCTGCTCGACCGTAGCGTTCACAAAGACGCCGACCCGGGCGACATCTGTTCCCACGACATCCGCGATTTCTCTAGCCCGCTCGACGTCGACATACCGTGGACTACGCGTGTAAAAATTCAAACCGATCGCGTCGGCTCCTGCCGAGGCAGCGTGGCGTGCGTCGTCGATGGTCGTAATTCCGCAGATTTTTACGCGAAACATGAGGCGATTTCTTGTCACTTGGTGAGCGAACGGATACGGGGATCTGGGAGGTGGGGTAGGTAGGGAGCCGAATCCATTATACGTTCCCGGTCTGCCGCCCGACAGCCGTCCTCTGGGGGAAGCCGTACGCTGTGCGGCCAGCCGCTGCTAGCAGTGAAGCCTGACGGTTTCGTGTGCCGATGACAGAATGTGCGATGGGTCTGCGCGCCGCGGCACAAAATCCGTAATTTCCAGCACACACAATCGCTTAATTAATAAGAGACTATGGTTGAATCTTTCTTCGAACTCCACGACCGGCCCTTTTCGGCCAGCCCCCGGACGCATCGTTACTACGCGGCGGCGGCGATTGAAGATGTACGAAGCCGGCTGGCCCGGGCGATCGAGCGCGGCGAAGGGCCAGGCATGGTCGTCGGCCCGACCGGTTGTGGCAAGACGCTGCTCTGCCACGTGCTCGCCGAACAGTTCCGCGAGTCGTTCGCGGTTGCCCATCTCGAAGCGACGCGGATCTGCTCGCGCCGCGCGCTGTTGCAAGCGATTCTTTTCGAACTTAGCCTTCCCTACCGCAACTTGGCCGAGGGTGAGCTCCGGTTGTCGCTACTTGACTACCTGGCATCGTCCGAAGCATGTCAGCGTGGCATGCTCTTGATCCTTGATGAGGCACACACGCTGCCGCTTCTGCTATTCGATGAAATCCGTATGATGACGAACTTGGTTCGCGACGGCCAACCACGGGCCCGAGCTGTGTTGGTCGGATCGCCGGCACTGGAAGAACACTTTGCCAATCCACGGCTCGAATCGTTTAACCAGCGACTTGCCGTACGCGGCTTTCTGCAGGCGCTGGACAAGGGAGAAACGATTGAGTACGTTCGCGCGCAACTGGCGGCATCCGGCGGACAGGCGGAGACCATCCTGACCGACAGCGCGCTCAGCGCCATCCATCGGGCAACCGACGGCATACCACGTCTGATAAACCAGGTGGGCGACCAGGCCCTGCTGCAGGCCGCCTCCGAATCGGTCCGACCGCTCGAAGCAATACACATCGAACAGGCTTGGGCCAACCTGCAACAACTGCCGACCCCATGGTCGGCAGAGAGCCCCACCGAAGCTGCCGACACCGATGCAAACGTGATCGAGTTCGGCAGCCTAGACGCATTGGACGAGGAAACATTGGATTACGGGGGCGACGATTTGGCGGCTACCGACCAAGTAGTCGCCTCTCAGGGATTAAACGCCCAGGAATTGAGTTTTCTCGATATGAACCGCGACGACAAAAGCGTCGCCACGATCGCTGCGGATTTCGGTGACGAGCAACACGCAGCCGGATCGCCCGAGGCGGTGCCTTTTCCAACGTCCGACCGACAGGAACCGGAGTTGGTCCTGCGGCTGGAGGAAATATCGGAGCAAATCGCGGACATTGAGGAAGAGTTCGAGCCGGTCGCAACGATCCTGCCCGAGACGGACGCGGCCGCGAGAAGCCGCAGTCCGTTTGAAGAGGAGTTTGCCGAGGAAGAAGTCGTGATTGATCGCTACGCCATGCTCGAAGATGCTGGTCTCCGGAGTCGGCGTCTAGCAACGAGTGACGAAGGGATATCGTTGGCCCAAGCGGTCGGTACCGTACAACAGAGCCCCATTCAACATAGCATCGCAGTTCAACACAATCTTCAAACGGTCGAGGTGCCCGAATCGATCGAGACAGTGTTCCAAGCGCCGTCCGAAAACACCCAGCCAGAAGTATCGGCCGACCTTTCGCCTGCCGCAGCCGACCCGGTCATGCCGGAAGACGACTTCGCGGCCACCGATTTGT
Source organism: Planctomycetota bacterium (assembly GCA_963577165.1). Lineage (GTDB taxonomy): Bacteria > Planctomycetota > Planctomycetia > Pirellulales > CAUYYY01 > CAUYYY01. Next base: position 4,632 of record CAUYYY010000112.1, read on the forward strand.
CGTCGAACGGCTTCGAGGCAGGGGCCGCCCACCCGGCCGCGACGAACCTTGGTGCAGGTGGCGAAACTGCGGGCGATAGCGTCCACGAGGTGCTCATTATCGAGGATGAACAGTCCAAGACTTCTCTCGAGGCGCCGCGCGTTCGACGCCAGGAGTACGCTCAATTGTTCGCCCGACTCCGACGTGGTTGATTCTTTTCTCCTCTGTATCCGTGGCACCTTCTCGCTTATAGTAAAGTGCAGCACGGACAAAGAATCACTTTGAGATTGATCCTCCATGCGAAGATTTTTGGTCACGGGCGGCGCCGGTTTCATCGGATCGCATATCGCCACGGCGCTAGTCGAGCGGGGAGACGAAGTCCGGGTGCTCGACAATCTCAGCACCGGCCACCGCAAAAACCTCGATCACCTGCAGGACCGTGTCGAGTTGGTCGAAGGCGATTTGCTTGATGCCGACAAGGTCCCCGACGTGGTGCGCGACGTCGATTGCATCTTTCACCAGGCGGCGCTCGCTTCGGTACCACGCAGCGTCGAAACACCGCTCGACACCAACGCTGCCTGCGTCACCGGCACCGTCCTGCTGCTTGAGGCCGCTCGCAAAGCGAACGTGCGACGCGTTATCTATGCCGGATCGAGCAGTGCTTACGGCGACCAGCCGACCAAGTCGAAAAGCGAACGCGATCTGCCCGCGCCCCTCTCACCCTATGCCGCCGCGAAACTTGCTGCCGAACACTATTGCCATGCGTTTTGGGCGACCTATGGTCTGGAGACCGTTTGCATTCGTTACTTCAACGTCTTCGGAACGAGGCAGGATCCTAACAGCGAGTACTCGGCTGTTATTCCGCTCTTCGTGACCGCCATGCTCGCCGGGCATCAGCCGACCATCTTTGGCGACGGTACGCAGTCACGAGACTTCACTTATGTTGAAAACGTGGTTTACGGAAACCTTCTGGCCGCCGATGCAGAAAACGTGGCGGGCCGCACACTGAATGTTGCCTGCGGCCATCAGACCGACCTGTTCGAGCTGGTCGCCGCCATCAATCGTGTCCTGGGCACCGAGATCGAGCCGGTTTTCGATTCACCTCGCGCGGGCGACGTCAAAGAAAGTCTGGCCGACATCACGCTGGCCCGCGAACTGCTCGGCTACGAACCGTCTGTCAGCTTCGACGAAGGGCTGCGGCGCTCGATCGACTTTTACCGAACGCTGGTGAAATTGTAGGGTGGCGCCTACACGATTGCATTCGCCATGTCGGCCAATGTCTCTTTGTCGGGCTCAGGTGATTTGACAGGGGATGATATAACGGGGCGTTTTTTCACGATCTTCTGTGGGTACAGAATGTAAAACGCCGTGGCCAACGCGATCAAACCAGCCATCGTTAAAAACATCATCCGATACGGCGGTAAGTCCATCAGCGGTGCATAATCGACAATACAACCGGCCAGGGGCATGCCCACGAGATTCCCGACACCGCATACGCTCAAGATCAAAGTCATGCCGACACCCCGGTGCCGGGCTGGAAAGGTCCCGCCGCCCCCGGCCACAATCGAAGGGAAAAGCAGCGCATGCGCAAATCCTGCCGCAAACGCCGGCATCACCAAATGCCAGGGTGATCGCACCAATAAATAGAGCAACATGCTGCAGCAAAGTAAGCTCATTCCCAGTATCACGGTCGTTGGGATTCCGATTCGCTGCGATAATCGTCGTGTCGCCAGCCGAGCAAAGAATGCTGTGACCGCGTAGGTGGTGAAAAACGTACCAATGCGGCCGATATCGAGATGCTCGGTAAACGGTCGTAGAAACGTCGCGGGCAGGTTAACTCCTATGCCCATTGCGATAGCCATCACCATCAAGCGTCCCGGATGATAACGACGAATTATCCACACAAGCGGCAACCGTCTGCAACGTACAACGGTGGCGACGTCGCGCGCTGAGAACGAGACGCTCACCAGTGACACCAGAGAAAAAAACGCGGCAGCCAAGAAAACTCGGTCGAGGTGCCACCGCTGGAGCGGGCCGACCGAGCACAGGACGTCTCCCAACTGGCTTCCCAATATCACTCCGATGAAGCCGCTGCTCCCCATCATACCGAGCACTTCGGCCACACGTCCCTTCGGCGCGCGCTGCGAAA
>CAUYYY010000113.1:0-6708 GCA_963577165.1 Planctomycetota bacterium
CCGAGCCGTGCGAGATACCTGCCGTGGCGGGTCTGGAAAAAGGCGTCTGGTTCCAAATCAAGGAGGGCATCCAAGGCGTGGTGGTGCATGACGAACATGAGCAGTCGCACGTCTACATGCTCACCCAACCGGCCAGCCACTATTACCAGGTGATGACCCGACATGAGCGGATGCCGGTACTGATCGGGCAAGTGATTTAGTGCGAGTAGCGAGTAGCTGCAAGTAGCAAGTAGCGAGTGAGGGGCAAGGGCGGCGAGTCGGCGCCGACGCGAAAAGGCGCGCTATGCCCTGTAACCAGCGTGAATTTCCTCTTGTGGCTGCGCCACACCGACGATTTTGCGAATAGCCGAAACCGATGGCGATAACTGCTCCGCAAAAATCGGCGGTGCCACCCCACGGAGTCGGCGTGGCCGCCGACGCTAAAAGATGCCGCACCACGCTGCCGGAACTGCGCTACCGCTTGTTCCGGCCTACGAATCCGCGTTCACCTGCGGTTCCATTTCTTAGTAGCGAGTAGCAAGTAAGGGCAGGCTCGCTTCACACTGCTGGGCAAGTCGCTAGATCCGCCGTGGCGGGCCAGCAGTGGCACCCAGCGGTTCCTTTTTTCCGATCCGTCGTTCACGATACTGCCATTGACCCGGCCGGCCTGTCTTCCTATCTTTCTGGCCCGTTATTTCCGGAAAAACAACCCCGGGCCAAGGAGAGACGCGTGAGTTGCACCACGGAGATCGCTGTCCCGCTGTTGGACGTGAATCGTCAAAACGGCCCGCTCTGGGACGAAATCGAGGCCGCCATTCGCGCGGTCTGTGACTCGGGCCGCTTCGTCCATGGGCCCGACTGTCGGCAGTTCGAAGCCGACATGGCCACTTACTGTGGCACGCAGTACGCCGTCGGTTGTGCCTCGGGAAGCGATGCCTTGTTGCTAGCATTGATGGCGATCGGGGTAGGGCAGGGCGACGAGGTGATTCTGCCGAGCTTCACCTTCTTTGCCACCGCCAGCGCCGTGTGGCGACTCGGTGCCCGGCCTGTCTTTGTTGACATCGAGCCAGACACATTCAACATCGATCCGGAAAAAATCGAGCAGGCCATTACACCGGCCACGCGAGCCATCATCCCGGTCCATCTGTTCGGTCGCTGTGCCCAAATGACGGCAATCAACCAGATCGCTGCCCGGTGTGATCTGGCGGTGATCGAAGATGCTGCCCAGTCGATTGGCGCCGCGTACGCTGGTAGCCGTGCTGGGTCGCTCGGCGCGCTCGGTTGTTTCAGTTTTTATCCGACCAAGAACCTCGGCGCGTTTGGCGACGCGGGCATGATCACCACTGACGACGCCCAGCTTGCCGAAAAGCTCCGTGTGCTTCGCGACCACGGCCAGCAGCCACAGTACCATCACCATGTGGTCGGCGTGAACAGTCGACTCGACACGATCCAGGCCGCCTTGCTCCGCATCAAGCTCGCTTACTTAGACGGTTGGAACAAGCAGCGCCAAGCCAACGCCTGTCGCTACGCCGAGTTGTTTGCCGCGGCCGGACTGGACGAGGCGATCCAATTGCCCGAGCCACCCGAGAGCGGTCATCAAATTTGGAACCAGTACACGATTCGTGTACCGGGCGGCCAGCGCGATGCACTGAAAAACCATCTAGCCGAACACAACATCGGAGCGGCTGTTTACTATCCGGTTCCACTTCACCGTCAACAGTGCTTCGCGGCGCTCGGCTACGGCGAAGACAGTCTGCCGCAAACCGAAGGGGCCGCGCGCGAAGTCCTCTCACTGCCCATCTTCGCCGAGCTAACCGACGCTGAGCAACAGACGGTCGTCACCGGCATCGGCAGCTTCTATGCCAGCCGGGCGACCCAAGCGGCGTAGTGGTCGCGTTGTTCACGCCGAGTCGCGATCGTTTGGAAGGGATCTTGCTGCGCACGAGCAATGTGCTGTCAGAATTGAAAATCCCTCAGAATCGGGTATACTAACGATATGGATATGAAGCGGTTTATCTACTGGCAAGATGATGAGCAATGGCTTGGATATTTTGAAGAATATCCGGACTATTGGACGCAAGGCAGTTCTTTCGAGGACCTGCAAGATCACTTGAAAGACCTCTATAAAGACCTTATCGGTGGAGACGTCCCCGGCATTCGCCGCGCGGCCGAGCTTGAGGTCTCATGAATCGCCGCGATCTGATCAAGCAGCTTGAGGAATTTGGCTGCATTCTTATTCGCCACGGCAGCAAGCACGATTGGTATCGCAATCCTTCCACCGGTGTTTCACAACCCGTTCCGAGACATCGCGAGATAAATGAACGTCTCGCCAGGAAGATCATCAAAACGCTTCAGGGTCCTCAACCGTGAAGTGAAGTTGAGACGGTGCTGGGTATCTCACCCGTGTTTGGCCCGCTATACAGGTTCTTGTGCCACCGCGGCCAACTACAGAAAACCGGCCAGCACGTCGGGCGGCGCGGGTCCGTAGGAGGCCGGCTCCATGGTCGAGGTGGCCCGGCCTTGGCTCAGCGAACGCATCGCGCTCGAGTAGCCAAACAGATTGGCCAGCGGCGCTTCGGCCTTAATCAGCGTATTGGCGCTACGAACCTGCGTCTCGTGAATCACTCCCCGCCGTTGTTGCAGGTCGCCCACGAAGTCTCCCAAGTGTTCTTCCGGCGTGGTGATTTCTAGTTTCATAATCGGTTCGAGCAGTACGATGCCCGCGCCTTTTTCGCCCAGCGCTTTGTTGAACGCATCGGCCGCCGCGATCCGAAATGCCGCGTCGGTCGATTCGGTCTCGTGGACCTCGGCGCCGAGCAGCGTCACCTTGGCCTTCATCAGCGGAAAGCCCAAGGCACCGCCCCCTTCGCCTTGTTCTCGTAGCACCTCGAGCGTGGCGATGCGAAACTCCTCGGGCATCTCCAGCCCCGGCACCGTGGTCACCGTCACCGGTCCCGCACTGCTGGGCATCGGCTCCACGCGAATCCGCACCAGAGCCGTATGTTGCTGACCGGCGATCTGGCGACGGCACTGGCCCGCGACTTCTACCGTTCGCTCGACCGTCTCACGATAACTCACGCGCGGCTTGTGGACTTTCACGTCGAGGTTAAAGTCACGGAGCAAACGGTGCTTGATTACCTCCAGATGCAACTCGCCCATGCCGCGGATCAGCGTCTGGCCGGTCTCTTCGTTCTCGCTGGCCTGAAACGTCGGGTCCTGCCGCTTCATCATCTCGAGCGTGGCGACCAGTTTCTTCCGTTCGGCGGATGATTCCGGCTCGATCGCCATCGAGATGACCGTCTCGGGGAACTCGATCCGCTCAAGCAGAATCGGATGCTGCGGATCGCACAGCGTGTCGCCCGTGACCACCGAGGGCAGCCCGACCACACCGACGATATCGCCCGCCGTAACCTGTTTCACTTGTTCCCGACTGTCGGCCTGAATGTGCCACAGCTGCGGCACATTTTCTCGCTTGTCCTTGGCCGCGTTCAGCACACGGTTGCCTGCCTTCAGCTCTCCGGAATAGACCCGCACATAGCACAGATCGCCATGCTTGTCGGCCACGATCTTGAACACCAGCCCACAGAACGGGTCTTTCTCGGTCGGCCGCCGTTGTTCGATTTTCCCTTTTTTATCAGCTCCGTCTTTTTTCTTCTGAGCAACGCCTTCGACCGCGGGCAGGTCGGCCGGGCTGGGCAGATACCACGCCACGCCGTCGAGCACCGGTTGAACACCACAGTGGTCGAGTGCGGAACCACAAAAGACTGGCTGAATGTAGTTGTGCAGCGTTGCCGTGCGTACGACGTGGCGGAGCAAGTCGACCGGCACCGGCTCGTCGGCCAACACGTGCTCCATCAAGTTGTCGCTGTAGTCATAGATCGCCTCGAGCAGTCGCGTGCGCCATTGCTCCGCTTCGTCACGATGCGCGTCGGGGATGTCCGCTTCTTCGACCGTCGTGCCCCGCGCCTCGGAGTCGAACGTGAGAAGCTTCATTGTTATTAGATCAATCACACCGCAAAACGCGTTTTGCAGATGCGGCGGACCGGCGCCGACCGGAATCTGTATTGCTACCGGATTGGCATGCAGCCGCAGGCGAATTTCGTCGAAGACGGCCGAGAAGTTCGCCCCTTCGCGATCCATTTTGTTGATAAACGCCAGTCGCGGAACGTGGTACTTGTCGGCCTGGCGCCAGACTGTTTCGCTTTGCGCCTCGACCCCCTCGCGTGCGCTGAACACCACCACACCACCATCCAGAACGCGCAGGCTACGCTCCACCTCGGCCGTGAAGTCGACGTGGCCGGGCGTGTCGATCAGATTGATGTCGACGTCGCGCCAAGCGAACGTGACACAAGCCGAGTAGATCGTGATGCCGCGCTCTTGCTCTTCCGGGTCGAAGTCGGTTTCGGTTGTGCCCTTGTCGACGTCGCCCATCTTGTGCGTCGCCCCGGCATAGTACAACATCCGCTCGGTGAGCGTTGTTTTGCCGGCATCGATATGGGCGATGATGCCGATGTTTCGCAGATTTTCAAGTTTGCGGGACATGAAGGCTATTGGCTGTGGGCTATTGGCTGTTAGCTTCAGCCAAATAGCGCAATAAAACGCCGCACCAGGTACACGACCCGTGCGGCGGACAGTTGTTGCAGCGGATTACCAGGCGAAATGGGCGAACGCTTTATTGGCGTCGGCCATGCGGTGCACGTTTTCGCGGCGGGTCATCGCGGCGCCTTCCCGTTTGTACGCGGCCATCAATTCATCTGCCAGCGACTTGCACGTTGCCCGGCCTTTCTTTTCTCGAACGGCTATCAGCAGCCATCGAATGGCCAGCGATTGCTGCCGGGCACGGTTCACCTGCATCGGCACCTGATAGGCGGCGCCTCCGACGCGCTTCGAGCGAACCTCGATGGCCGGCTTGACGTTTTCGACGGCCTGCGTGAAGACGTCGATCGGCGTCACGTCCGACATCCGCTCGCCGATGATGTCCAGCGCACTATAAAACACGTTTTGCGAGATACTCTTTTTTCCGTCGTGCATCAAGCAATTGATAAATTTGCTGGCCAATAGCGAGCCGTGTTTCGGATCCGGCTTCAGTTGCTTGCGGCTGGCGGTAAAACGACCCATCGAGTTAATTCCTAACAGTTTATGACTTTACGGTTTATGACTTTACGGTTTATGGCTTCTTAGTTCCATAACGGCTGCGCGATTGCTTGCGGCCGTCGACGCCCAGCGTGTCAAGACTGCCGCGAACGACCTGATAACGAACGCCGGGCAAATCGCGGACACGGCCACCGCGGATCAACACGATCGAGTGTTCCTGCAGCGTGTGGCCTTCGCCTGGAATGTAGACGGTGACTTCCTTGCTGTTGGATAGCCGTACGCGTGTGATCTTACGCAACGCCGAATTCGGTTTTTTCGGCGTCATGGTCTTGACCTGCAAGCAAACACCCCGCTTCTGCGGACATCGGTCCAACACAGGAGCCTTGCTGAACTTTCGTTTGCTTTTCCGGCCTTTCTTGACCAGTTGGTTAATCGTGGGCATCTGCAAAAATCCCAGTTTATGGTCTGCTAAGAATGTCGGGACCCGTCAAGGTACCGAAACACGCCCAAATGTCAACCGGCTCACTCGGCGGTCTCTGTCGGAGTTTCCTCGTTGCCCAAGAGGGCATCGAGCCCACTTGGCTCTGGAGTCCGCTCAGTCGCGGACGCCTGCGCTGAAGCTCCGTCGGCGGGCGCCATCAACGGAGCGGCTGGGGCTCTATCTTGGGCCCCAGCCCCGTCGCTTGTATCTCGGCCGTTTATATCCCGGTCGCTTGTATCAAGGAGCGGGAAGCTGCGTTCGAGTACTCGTGCCTTCTCGGCGGTGAGTGCCTCGATCGCTTGGGGTCGAATGCGAACTTCCGCTTCCTGTATATTTCGGAAACCGGTCCCAGCCGGAATCAAGTGACCCAAAATCACGTTTTCCTTCAAACCGACCAAGTGGTCTATTTTGCCAGAGAGCGCCGCCTCGGTCAGCACCTTGGTGGTTTCCTGGAAACTGGCGGCCGAAATGAAGCTGGAGCTTTGCACTGACGCCTTCGTGATGCCCAAAAGTTGGGTACTAGCGGTCGCCATCTTCGGTCTGGCGCCCTTGGCCGGATCGCCGCCGATCGCCTCGATCTGTGCGTTGACCTGTTCGAGCGTGTCCTTCGGAACAATCGTGTCGGGTTCAAAATCGCTGTCGCCTTGGTGGGTAATCCGCAAACATTTTGCGATATCCGCATTCGCGATTCGGAAGTCGGCCTTGTCCATCACGCTACCAGACAGCAGGTTTGTGTCGCCCGACGATTCAATCTGTAGCTTACGCAACATTTGGGAGACGATGATCTCGATATGCTTATCGTTGATATCGACACGCTGGCTCCGATAAACGTTCTGAATCTCGCGGGTGAGGTAATGTTGCACCGCTTCCTCGCCCGAGATCCGCAGAATGTCGTGCGGCACCAACGGCCCGTCGACCAGTGCCTCACCCGCTCGGACAAAGTCGCCGGCATGCACGCGCAAGTGCTTGCCGTGCGAAACGAGGTGTTCGCGTTCGATACCACTTTCGCTGCGGACAATGATGGTTCGCTTGCCCCGCTTCTTTTCTCCCAGCAGCTCGACCACCCCATCGACCTCGGCGATTACGGCTGGATCTTTCGGCTTGCGAGCTTCGAAGATTTCGGTTACCCGAGGCAGACCGCCGGTGATGTCCTT
>CAUYYY010000114.1:0-6680 GCA_963577165.1 Planctomycetota bacterium
TTCAAGATCGACTAGAGATCCGATGTGCTCATGCTCTAATTCATAGACGAAAATCTGAAAAGGCAAGTGTCAGCACTGCTGGCATTTGAGAGGATGCCGTGTTCAGTTCTACGAGTCCCGTAAGCGACACGTCATTGAGATCGATGACCGCTGTGATATCACTGCCGGCAAGCACCGCATCGCCCGCATAGAAGAACCGGTCGCCATCGCGAAGCCGTGTAAACTGATCGACCAAGGCGGCGTGGACCAGCGGCCCGACACTGGCGCTGGGCAGATGATCTTCGGCCAGTCCGCCTACCCAGGCATCGATGTTGTCGACATCGCCGTATATTGTCGCGAGCTGTGCCTGCAACATCGTGTCCGCAGTAATGTCGGCAAGCTGGCCACCGGCGCGAGGCCGTAGGCAACCCTGAGCGTGTTGTAGTCGGGTAGGCCGTGATCTCGGCCTCGCTGAATGTTGAGCGCCGCCAGATCCATCCCGCCCGAGCCGGGCGGACCGAACAAAAAGTTTCGTACGTCATCGATCAGCAGCGTGTCAATCTCCTGCGCCTGTTGCACCGACAAACCCATCAGCAATTGATCGACGCGTGTCGGGTCGGCCTTGAGAAAGTCCGGGTTGAAGAACGCATCGCGCAGCGCCAGTGTGCCGGTCGTCGTGCCCGAATTGTCAACCAGCAGCAAGTTGGGGTCAAGCATACTGTGACCAAAACGATAGAACGCCGTGGAAAACTCGTTGCCCATCGAGGCGTTGACCGCCGGGTCATACACGTAACCGAGCGACGAGGGGGTGCCCGGCCCCAACAACATCGGCAAGAATTCGTTGTAGGTGATGATTTGCATTTCCGCGCCGACGATGCGTCGCGACGTTTGATACAGATCTTCGTCCGTGAGCACCGGGTTTTGGGTAGCAAGCAGGTCAGCGAGCCGGTTGTGTTCACGCACGAAGAGCGTGTGCATGGCAGTCAGCCCAACCTGATCGTTGGCCCGCACGTCGCCGGCCAGGAACATACCGGGATCGGGTCCTCCGGCGTTCGGCAGCCCGGCTGTGTTGAGCGGCAGCAGATTGCCGTCGCTGGTCTTCAACTGTCCAGCGGCGAACGTCCGCAAGGCGGCTGCCCGCACCGTGTCCGAGCCATAGACATTCGAGGCATCGATGTACGTCGAGATCTCGTTGATTTGTTGGCGGGGATTTCCGCCACTGCTGCCCGTGCCGACCGAAAAATTCGACCGGCTGAATGGGATTGGCCCGGGCGCCAAGATATCGCCCACGTCGACAGAAATATCGGCCGTGCCGTTGGCTGCGTCGGTTCCGGTCAGATCGATGTCGTGAGCAAGAAACTGGCCCCACTGCCAGAGGCCCGACGTCAGGCCGCGACTACTGAGTACGCTCGTCGCTCCTTGAGCGAAGATCGCGTTGCTGATGTCTCGTGGATTGGCACGAGCCGGCGGCTCGAGGATCGTCGTGCCCGAGCCGTCGCCCGGATAGACGGCCGTCGCCTGACACTCAAGCGGCGAGCCAACCGCGCCCCAGTCGGGATTGGCCAGATTGTTTCCGCTGCCGTCAACCAACCGCCATTGCGCGGCGGCCTTTTCGGATGCGCCGAAAGAGAGCGTCAACAGGACGATGGCCGCTACGGATCGCAGACACACGGTTCGCCCAGAGCACAAGTTGCCGTACAATGCCATTTTTTTCTCGGTGTCTTCCTGTAAAGAGCCCCATACTCAGCCCTATTTACCAGACTAATAAGGATTACCGATTCGGCGAACGATTTCGCACAAGTTGTTCGGTCTGTGCAACGTATACCGGTTGTCTGTGCGGCTTGTACCGGTTGTGAGGTGCATCTAGCGTCTAGCGCGGGGACAAGCCCCGCGGCTCACACAAACATACGCGAGAAATTCAACGATGGACCCACTGGTTGTGATCTGCCTAATCGTTCTGCTAATCGTGCTGGCGGGTGGCTGGCTGCTGACGCTGCTCGGCATGCCGGGCAACTGGCTGATGGTCGCCGCGACGCTGGTCTACTCGCTGTTGGTCCCGGCCGAATCGCAACTGGCGGTCGGCATTCCGCTGGTGATCGCGATAACCATATTGGCCGTGCTGGGCGAGATCGTCGAAATGGCGGCGGCCGCCGTCGGCACCGCCACCCGCGGCGGGAGCCGACGCGGCGCCGTGTTGGCGCTCCTCGGATCAATGGCCGGCGCGGTCGTCGGCATGATCGTTGGACAGCCCATTCTGCTCGTCGGACCCGTATTGGCCGCGTTGTTATTCGCCGGGCTCGGTGCGCTCTTCGGAGCGATTCTTGGCGAACAGTGGAAAGGCCGAACGCTCGGCGAGAGTTGGCAGATCGGCAAGGCAGCGTTCTGGGGCCGCATCGTCGGTACGCTCGGCAAGATGGTGATCGGCTCGGTCATCGTCGCCACAGTGGTCGCGGCGCTGTGCCTTTAAGGAGCTGCCAACAATTAACTTCAGCACCCTGGCTGCCGACAAAGAAGCTTCAGAATTCTTCGTGACGCAGCAGCCAGGGTGCTTCGAAGTGCGGCGCTGTGGTTATAGGGAAAATTGACGCATTGTCTTCGTTACTGCCAGCCGTTTTTCAAAACATAAACGGCGTCGGTGTGAATCCAATCAAGATGAACAGCAGCGCCAGCCAACCGAGCACCGTGCGTCCCACGCCCAGCGGCACATTGTCATCGGCGGTTGGTGGGTGCTTGGCGCCCATGAACATCAGCAGCAGAAGCATCAGGACCCAGGTTGTATAGCCCCACACGACCACCGCCACGACCACCGCGGCCAGCAGCACTTCGGCCACTCGTCTTGCCCGCCGACGCAACAGCGCATAAAGGATATGCCCGCCGTCCAACTGACCGATCGGAAACAGGTTGAGTGCCGTAAGCAGCAGACCAAACCAACCGGCAAAGGCGATCGGGTGCAGTACGACATTGTGTCCCGGGGCCAGCGGGCCGAATTGCATATCCATGATGACCTGGAACAACCACGGCACACCAAGGGATGGTCCCATAGCGTGATTCACAACGGGCTCGACCGTTGACAAACTCAGCCCGTACCAGCAGCAGAACAACGACGGCACGAGGCCGGTCAGCGGACCGGTGACGGCAATGTCGAACAGCGCTCGGCGGTTGCCCATGCCGGGGTGCATGGCGATCACGGCGCCCATCGTCCCGATCGGTCCGAACGGCATCGGAATAAAAAAGGGCAAACTGGCCGGCACTCGGTACCGCATGGCTTGGAGGAAGTGGCCCATCTCGTGGCAGCCGAGAATGGTCATCAACGCCACACAATAGGCCGGACCGCCTGCACCGTATGTCGTCACGCAGGTCGCCACAAACAATAGCGGCGGCAGCCAGGGCCGAGCCGGCCGCCTGCGCCGCGCCGGTGCATCAGTCACCGGCTCGACAATGACGATCTCCGGATATTGCACCAGAGGTTCGGTCTCGTCGTGTGAGTTTGACATGGAAAACTGTTAAGACTTTCTGTTTCCGGCCTGGCGGCCCGGGCTAAAAGGTTCCAGCTAAAAGTTTCGCGGCTACGCCGGCAGCACCGAGCCGCGCGGTTGGCGCGAGACATACCACCACAGGCAAACGACCGCCACGAGAATCACCACGCTTACGTTCTGCGAGATACTCAACCCCGTCCCGAAGACGGGAACCTCGTCGGTGCGAATGATTTCCAACAGGAATCGCGTCACCGGATAAATGGTGAGCAGCAGCGCAATCACCTGGCCATCGCGCCGACGAAACGGATAAACTTGCCACAGAAACCAACACAGGAGCAGCGCGCTGACTGCGCTGTAAATTTGCGTGGGATGCGTGGGCCGACTTCGCGACGGAATCGGCAGCCGGCTCAGCACGATCTCTCGTCCGCGGTCGACCGTCATCCGCAAGGGCGCTCCGGCCGCCGCCTGGGCACCCAATGCGTGATATACGTCGGCCGCCGAAAAGATCACCTGCTGGCCGACCTGGAGCACCTGCTGTCCGATTTTTAATCCAGCCGCTTCGGCGTTCGAGTTGGGCGCGACCGCGATCACTTCCACCACGTCGCTAAAGCGATCGGCAAACATCACGTCGCCGGTCACCCGTCCTTCGAAAACGTCCCGCATGTAGGATGGACTGCCGGGCGGAAAGTGAACGGCCCACGATTGCTGACATTCACCGCCAAAGCAGCATCCGTTGAGCAGACATCCGATGCGGCCGAGCGCCAGGCCGAGGGCCATGCTCGGTGCGATCAGGTCGGCCACGGCCAGCGCCGGCAAGGCGTGTCTGTGGGCGAAAAGCAAGAACGCCACCAACGCCCCGATCAGCGCGCCGTAGACGACCAGCCCACCTTGCGGCACATTCACAATGGCCAGTGCCGTGTCGAACCACGAATCTTGGCGATAGGACGTCTCCCAGTATTCGACCACGTGAAACAAACGAGCGCCGACGATGCCGCACAGAAACATCCAAAAGGCGAGCGAAAAAATAACTTCCGCTCTGATTCCCATCTGCCGCCCGCGATGCACGGCCAGCGCCAGCCCGCTGCCCGAACCCAGGAGCATCATCACGCCGTAGCCACGAATCGGCAGACCGCCGGGAAACATCCGCGGTAGAAACAAAAGCGCCGCGGCTCCGATCGCCAGCACGGGCAAATAGCCCAGCGTGTCGGCATTCCAGCCCTGACGTCGCACCAGGCGCACCAACAGCACCAGGCTGGCCGCTGCCCACAGCGCCAGCAAGAGGCCGGCGCCAAACAACGGCACGCCGCCTAATTCGTATGGAATGGTAAAGAGTGTCTGCCGCAATAAAATAATTCCCGCTATTTAACCGCCTCACTTGCGAGGTGCGTTTGGCTAAAAATCAAAGCCTCGATTGTCAAGCAACCGCGTTTCACCTACCTTGCCAGCAACGGCCAGTCGCGTCGGACCTTCGACGTGCGAAACAGGTGTCACGGTGCCATCTTCGACCAGCGCTACATAGTCGACTTCGACGCCTGCTTGCTCTAATTCTTTTCGTACGGCGGACTCGATTCTTGCCGCGTCACGCTCACCGCCATCGACCATGTCCGCCGCCAGCGCCAGGCTCTGCGACAGGGACAGCGCTCGCCGCCGCTGTTCGGCGCTGAGATGGGCATTCCGCGAACTCATCGCCAGCCCATCTTCTTCACGAACGATCGGGCAAACGCAAATCTCGATGGGTAGGTCAAAATCGCGGACCAATTGGCGAACCACCAGCGTCTGCTGATAATCTTTCTGCCCAAAATAGGCCGCGTCGGGCATGATCAGATTAAACAGCTTCAGCACGATCGTCGCCACTCCGCGAAAGTGAACCGGCCGCACGGCGCCCTCGAGCGGCTGCGCCACGCTGCCCACTTCGACATACGTGTCGTGGCCTGGCCTATACATATGAGAATCGCTCGGCGCAAAAACCAGCTGCGCTCCGCGCTGTCCAAGCACCGCCAAGTCCGCTTCTAAATCGCGTGGGTAAGTATCGATATCTTCGCCCGCATCAAACTGCGTGGGATTGACATAAACGGTGACGACCGTCATGTCCTGTTCTGCTCGCGAGGCATCGACCAAGCTCAAGTGCCCTTCGTGCAGCGCGCCCATCGTCGGCACAAGCCCGATCGATCGCCCCTGTTGTTTCTGCGTGGCGATTTCCCGACGCAGCGCCTCGCCCGTGGTGACCAGAATCGGTCGTGTCGTGCTGGTCGTAACAGGATGTTCTGGCATGATCGATCGTTGGTTACTGCATCGCCACGACCGCCGCAGTCGCTTCAGTCCAAACCAAATTGGCGTCAGTCGCGTCGAGCCACAGCACAGGGCCGTGCTGGCCTTGGCAGAGCAATCGTTTCAGTGACCTCCGCCACACGTTCCCCGTTTCGAGTTGCATTTTGAGTGGCGTTTCGGGCGGCGTTTCGGGCGGCGTTTCGGGCGGCGTTTCGGGCGGCGCATCGAGCACGAGGATCAATTTCGGCCGGGCCGCCCTGCCCTGTGCGTCGCGCCAAAGTTCGACAATCGATTCACTCGCTTCGACGTCGGGTTTTTCCTCGATGCTGGGCCAATCCTCGGAGCTCACCAACGACTCTCCCAGCCAGAAGTCGCTCACCACAAACGATTTGCTTCCCTTATCGAACTCCGGCGGCTCGAAAATCGCCACACGGCGGTGAAAAAATTCTATCTGGCGCGAGGGCGACAGACTACCATCGGGGTCATCCTGCTGCCAGAGCGGCCGATCCTGGATCAACTTTCCGCCGAAATGTTGATGTAACCGCCGAGCCAGTCGGGTTTTTCCAACACCGGGCGGACTGGTCAGGGCCAAATAGTTCGCCGCCGTGTCCAAATGGTGCAATAACTGGCCGATCGTCCAGCCGATTTGCGGATGACGCATATCGGCTGCCACCTCGGCCGCCGGCTCGAGCACAAAGCGGCGAAACGACATCCGTGGGTGGGGAACAATCAGGTCGGGCGTCTCGATCACCTGCTCATCGTAGAGCAGCAGATCGAGATCCAGCGACCTGGCTGCCCAGCGCTCATGCCGCTCTCGACCGTGGGCCGTTTCAATTTGTTGAAGCAGGGCAAGCAGGGCGCTCGGCGGGAGATCCGTTTCCAATCGCACGACCCCGTTTACAAATTCCGCCTGATCAGCGGGCCCGCCGACCGGTGCGGTTTGGTGCCAACTGCTCT
>CAUYYY010000115.1:0-6656 GCA_963577165.1 Planctomycetota bacterium
GAAACGCTGCCGTTTTTATTGCGTCGCGGGATGTGGATTATCCGGCTTCATTTCGCGGATCCACTGGCGGATTAACGTGAGGCCCTCGGTATGCACGAGCCGTTTGCCCAGTTCAGGCATCGCCACCTGAGGTTCGGTCGATGCGATGCGGTAAACGAGAATCGACTCGTCCGGTTTGCAAGGCACAATGTCGTAGGAAAGTCCGCCCGAGCCGCGTCCTGCGGCTGCGGGCGATTTGAAAACGCCGATTTTGGCTGGAACCGTTTGGCTGGTCATCAAGTCGATGCCCGCGTTACTGGCCGGTCCTTGGTCATGGTGGCAATGCGCACAATTGATTTCCAACCACGCGCGAGCACGCTCGGCGACGGTGCCCGTCTCCGGATCGTCCCAAACGGCCAGCCGAGGCGCCTCTTGTGGTGAGGGTGCGCCGGTCAGCGCGCCGATTCGAGACCAGTAGTCAAGCTGGTTTTCAGATCCGTGCGAATAGGCAAAATCGCGATTCAGGTGCCTCGCACGTGGGCCAATCGGCGACATAGGACGTCCCACTCGGTGACAGCCCTTGCACTGATTCATGTTAGGGATGAGGTAGTTGTTCGTTCGCTCGGCGCCGTCCTCGTGAATCCAACGTACGTCGACTGTGCCGCCCGCCGGTTGCAGGATGGCCTCACTTTGTTCGCGGTTCCAGACGTAGGGCAGGCCGATCCAGCCTTCCGGTCGGTGCGCGAGGATCCGTGTTTCCAACAACTGCTCTTCGCTATTAGGATTGGTGCGATCGAGGCGCATGGCGAATGTTTTGGCAATGATCGTGCCGACGGGGAAATCGAAGACTTCCTTGTCGTGGTAGTTGGCATGCTGGCCGGGGGGCAGTTTGATGAACCGATGTTTCGTGGTGTAATCTGAAAACAGCGGAGTGTTCAAGTCGTAGGGAATCACACCCTCGGTCGGCTGTTGCGTACTGCCGTTGCCCGCGAATAAACCGTAGGCCGAAAGAGTACGGGGCCAGTCGTCGGCCGGCTGGGCCCGCCCGCAACCGGTAAGCGTCAGCAATAGGCACCAGAGCCCGGCAGCCGCCAGTTGTGGCTTGTTTCGGCGACGGGTCATGGGACGTTTGCTCATACGGTTCGTTTGGCGACGAGGTGGCTATTCAGTTGATTCGAGTTGAAGGGGTGATTTGAGTTGAACGGGCGCCAGCGGTTCGTGGCGGCCGTCGTGTGGCACGAGGTCGCGGCTGATTTTCGGAAATCGAAGCTTCAACGGTTCAAAATTCACCAAGTCAAGATTCACGA
The DNA here is from genome assembly GCA_963577165.1 of Planctomycetota bacterium. GTDB lineage: Bacteria > Planctomycetota > Planctomycetia > Pirellulales > CAUYYY01 > CAUYYY01. The sequence continues at coordinate 1,287 of CAUYYY010000115.1, forward strand.
AGTCGGCGTCCCCGTTGTCGCGGATAGTGATGCGAAGCGGCCGGGGCAGTTCGCCCTCGACAAGTTTTTCCTCGTCCACGATTCCATCGTAGACGATGTCGGGAAACGTTCCGCCGGTCAGTTGGCTGAGTGTTTTTCCCAGCGTTCCGCTCGGTTGGTTGCCGCCGCCGGAAAATTCGTTGTCATGGACGTCGATCGCTTCGCAATAGGGATCGTAACGTGGATCATCATAGGTTTTTTCCGTTACAAGATAGCTCACGATGGCTAGATTGGCCGTTTTGTTGTTGCAAATCGTGTTCTGGAAAATCTCAACATGGTCGTACGCCATCACCATGATCCCCGTGCCCGGCGGCACAGAGGCCACGATATTGCCCGCCGGCGCGAAGTTTGGGTGATTGTTTTCCTCAATCAAGTTCTTAAATACACGACAATCACTTCCACCGGCTACCGGCAGATTGGGCAGCGAAAACACGAGAATGCCGCCGCTGTTTTCGGTGGCCACGTTTTCGTAGACGTCGGCTTGTGTGCAGTTCTCGATCTCGATGCCCGCCACGTTGCGGCTTACATGGTTTCGCCTCACGACGACGAATCGCGACTGACCGACGTAGATTCCCGCGTCCGAAGCGCCAATGGCCGTGCAATCCTCGACGAGCACATGATGACATTGGACGGGGTAGATTCCGTAGGCGCCGTTCGTCGCTTGCGATCCGTCCGTCCACTCGGTTCGCACCCGTCGGACGGTCACCGGCCCGGCAGCGCGAAGCTTCAGCGCATCGCCCGGTGTGTCTTCGATCGCCAGATCCTCGACAACAACCCCGTTGCTCGTAATGGAAACCCCTTCGCCACCGGTGCCGGTGCCTTGATTCTCGAATGAGAGAATCGTCTTATTGGGCCCCGCTCCGCGTAGCGTCACGTTCTCCACGTCGAGCGACAGAGTGGACTCAAACGCGTAACGGCCGGCGGCGAGCTGCACAACGTCGCCTGGCTGGGCCATGATGAGCGCCTCCTGCAAACGGCGGGCCGCTTCGGGACCCGGTTCGATCCGCACGGTCCGCAGTTCGGTGAGCCCGGGGTCGTCGCCCGATTGGCAGCCGACTGCTAGCAATGCCAGAAGGGGCAGTAAGCTCCTTGTGAGTCGTATGTTCTCGGCCATGCAGTTCTTCTCCTTCGTTGCCGATGCCGCTCTATCAGAATTGTATTCCGCTTTTGGGTGGGGTGAACCGTTCGGACAATTCGTCGGTTTGGTTTGCTGGGACCATTTACGTGTGAGGCCGAATTATTGGATTTTGCCGGTTATGCGGACGATATCTTTGAGAAAGGGGTGCCTTTCGTGCCAGCAGCCGTCAGGGGACACCACCTGAGTCGGTCACCAAGCCGGCCTGTGCAGCCCCGAGAGCACAAGGATAAGGACAAATGACAATGAACCGTGTTGCCTTGGTCGTACTGGCCGCGATGACTCTCGCTCTGAGCGTTGGCTGCAACCGGCTGTGCCACCCATTCATGCATACTCAGAACTGCGGCTGCGACTCGTGCAGCGAATTCGTGCCGCGACCGGCACCGGCGTCGCTCCTGTCGGCCCATGGTCCCGCGTGTCGAGGATGTGGGACTACGCTTCAAGCGCCGCCTCAAGGTCCGCCCGTCGCTGCGACGAGCTTTCCCTATTACACGGTTCGCGGCCCGCGAGATTTTCTGGCGGGCGATCCGCCGAGTATTGGCAATTAGGGGTTGGAAAGAAATAACCCGTACGTTTTTCTTGAAATCCGAAGCACGAAATCCGAAGCACGAAATCCTAAATCCGAAACAAATCCAAATGATCTAAATTCAAATGCTCCCAATGCCAAAGATGCGGGAAATCATGTGGTAATATGAGGTTTTGGACATTCGAATTTTGAATTTGTCTCGGATTTCAAATTTACGACCCGTTGAAACGTACAAGTTATTTTTGAACACTGACTTAACCGCCACGAGCCTCCACCGACCAATCGTCCGGACGATCAGCCGGTGAAGCTGCTGACGATGAGCGAGATGTTCTGACCGCCGAAGCCAAAGCTGTTGCTCAGTATTGTCTTGCACGGCTTGTCGCGGGATTCGTTGGGGACGTAGTCGAGATCGCAAGACGGATCGGGTGTTTCATAATTAATCGTCGGCGGCAGTACGCCGTCTCGGAGCACCATCAGGCAGACGATCAGTTCGGTCGCGCCGGCCGCAGCGATCAGATGGCCCATCATGCTTTTGGTACTGGACACGGGAATCTTGTGGGCCAGCTCGCCGAGCGTCTGTTTGATGGCGAGCGTTTCCACTTTGTCGTTGACGTTGGTACTCGTTCCGTGGGCGTTGATATAATCGATCGCATCCCCATTAAGTCTGGCGTCCTGCAGCGCCATCTTAATACAACTGATGGCTCCGCGTCCTTCGGGATGGGTATCGGTAATGCGAAAGGCATCGGCCGTCGATCCGTATCCCAACAGTTCGCCATAGATTTGTGCATCGCGTGATCGGGCATGCTCGAGTTCTTCGAGAATCACCATCGAGGCGCCCTCGCCCAGCACAAAGCCGTCTCGATCCCGATCGAACGGTCGCGACGCCCGGTGGGGTTCGTCGTTTCGCGTACTCAGCGCGGTTAGCAGATTGAAGCCGGTGACGCCAAAGGGATGGATCATACTGTGCGTTCCACCAGAAAGCATCGCGTCGGCATCGCCGCTGCGGATAATCTCGACCGCTTCGCCAATCGCCTGGCTGCTGGCGGCGCAGGCAGTCAGACAATTGGCATTCGGTCCTTGGGCGTTGAACATCGACGCCAAGTGCCCGGACGGCATGTTGGGCTCTTGTTCCAACTCGGCCGTGGGATGCAGGTTTTCCAGGCTTTTTTTCGTGAACTCCGCGATGTTGAACTCGCCATCGATCATGGCGCCGGTCATCATTCGGGTGAAGGTATCGAAGTCCTGTTGTCCCTCGCCGCTGCCGAGATAGACACCAAACCGGATGGGATCGAGCGTTTCGAGGATTGCGGAATCGTGTATAGCCTGGTGGGCGGCGCCGGCCGCGAACCTCGAGTGGCGGCCGCGATGCTTCCATTTCTCTGGGGCTTCGCCAATGTCGACGACGCTCCAATCGCGGACCTCGGCCGAGATCTTGGTCGGAAAGTTGCTGGCGTCGAAAACCGTGGTTTTGGCAACGCCCGAATCGCCCGCCTTCAGATGATCCCACATCGACTCGACATCGTTGCCCAGTGGGTTGACACAGCCGATACCGGTGATGACGACACGCCGTCGCATCGCACTCGCTTTCATGATGTGGTGGCTTTCATGATGTGGTGGAAGAATCCGAGGTGCTCAAGGCAAGGTCGGTAGCAGCCAAATTGGGAGGGATCTCTAGTTTCGACCCGTCCGGATGGCGGCCGACGTCAAACACACCGAGCACGCGCAGCCACCGCAACAGATCCTTCGGCTCAAAGAGCCGGCGCACTGGCCCGCCTTTTTCGTCCCCTTTATCAAGATGCGCGAAGAATAACTCAATCGTCCCGTGCATCCGCTCGCCCCCGTCCATGCGTTTACTGAGCTGGCTGGTGACCGACACCATCGTACCATCAGGACGCGTTTGCTGAATGGTTGCCCGGTAAGTCAGTGCATCGCCCGGCCGGGCATGGCCTTCGAACTGCGCCTTGCCGACTTTCGCCAGCACCACGAGTTCCTCGAAGTCGTGGATCTGACTAGCCAGCAGGCCGGCGGTCTGTGCCATGCCCTCGATTACCAACGACGTTGGCATAACCGGATAACCATCGAAATGGTCCAGGAGGTGTTCTTCGGCCAACGAGACGTTTTTCACGGCGGTTGCCGACTCGCCACTGACGAACTCAGTAAATTGATCGATCCAGAACCAACGCATGGAGTGGGCACTCCTCGGGAGCGCTGATGTCGAATGGACTCTCTCATTTCGACTTGGAAAAACTACGACGGCGGCAACAATACGTTGCCCGCTCGCTGAATTATCTTGTCGCTTTCGATCGCGAATTTCCGTTAGCTAGAACTGGCTGCCAGCTTGCTTTCTACGTAACGACACATATCTTGCACCGTCAACAAGTTTCCAAAATCCTGGACGAGCGGATTGGCGGAAAACTTGGACAGATCAGCAAAAGGCATCCGCTCAATCAGCGCGGCCACCCCCGCCTCGTTCACCTTGCCATCTTGGACGTAATCCGTGCTGGTAAGGATGTCTTCGGGAAACAGCTCATCTCGGGGAATCTTAATATCGAAGGCCTTTTCCAGGCGAAAGACGATATCCAAAAAGTCGATGGATTCGGCGCCAAGATCACCGACGAGCGTCGCGCTGGACGTCACCTCGTCGTCGTCGACACCGAGGGCCTCGACCAGGGCTTCTTGGACGCTCGAAAAGATTTCCTCTTGCGTGGGCATTTGTGTCAGTCTCCAAAATATGCTGTCTGTTCTCGGCCCAACGTCGAGCCGTAGTTCCTGTTTTCGCAGTACACGAGACCCAGCAACTTCCGTTGTTCGTTGATGACATATCGATCGATTGCCGCGCCGGCCGGGTCCGTGTCAGCCAAGTTAAACCGTTCCAGAACCAGTCGACCACTTACGGTTGGATTGCCGTCGACGGTTCCCTGTATTTTAAGTTTTGTTCGCCGCTGGTCATGGCGGGTGATGTCGGCAGTCACGCTCAAGACATGGCCCGGGGCGACGAAGTTGGCATACTTAATGTTGCTTGCCTCGGTGAGCAAGACCATGCTGTGCTGAAAATCTTCGCTCAACCGAATCAGCCAAGCGGAAGCCTGCACGGCTGCTTCCAGCATGAACACGCCCGGCAACACCGGGAACAACGGAAAGTGATCTTGCAAATACTCCTCAGATAGCGTCACGCTTTTTTCGGCCGCGATCCGTGCGCCAAGCTCTACCTCCACAATGCGATCAATAAGTGCAAAACGCATGGATTCGGTTATATTGGCACAGGGGCTCGGCACGTCGAGCAAATCTCGGCCGGGGTCACCCGGCGGCGGAAATAAACGAATCGCTCAGTATACCCGGTTCGAAATCGCCTCACAACCGCCAATTCGAAGTGCCATGCCGGTCGACAAACTCACTCGTCACAACGCCTTATGTGCCGGTTATGCACGTTTGGGTGGCACAGCTGGCTTGCCACGGCGGATCTAGCGACTTTGAAGCACGACGCGTTGGGCGAGTGAGTCCGCTCAGAAACCGCATCGGCGGGCGCTCGATAACACCGCGAGCAGCCCACATAGCATGAGCACGATCGCACCCGGCTCCGGGATGGTTTCGCCAAGCTCACCGTCAGTTAGTGCTGTCATCGTGAACGTCGTGCCGTCGAAACTTGTTTCGAACTCGAAACCGGGGACAA
>CAUYYY010000116.1:0-6631 GCA_963577165.1 Planctomycetota bacterium
CCGCTTCCTCGCCGATTTCATTCTCCTCCGAGGTCTCGCCCTGATCGTGCTCGGGCTGCTGTGCTAGAACAACTGCTGCTTCGATCCATGGATCGGCTTCGGCCCCATTTATTTCCACAACATCCTCTATTTCTTGATCCGGCGTCTCCTCGACTGTTTTGTCGTCGCGCACCGTCACGGATTCCGCCACTTTTTCTGCCGACGACTCCTCTGCTCGGCAATGCTTTCCTCACCGGGCTTAGCCGCCGCCGACTCACGGCCAGCCGGTTCGGCCGGCGGCTGCTCAGCGCGTGGCGGGCCGGCCACGCGCTGCAGATGGGGTCGTTGGCTTGGCGGCGGGCGGCTGTTTTGCCGGCGCGGTTAGCTCTGGGAAAACCAGAGAGCTTGTTCCGCTAATACTGTCATGAGACATATAATTGCTCGCTTATTCTTGTTAAGAAGTCGAAGGGTCGCTAAGCCAAAAAGCCACTACTTCAAAGCTTCGGATCACGGCTTCACGCTCACCTCTTGGCCCTGCCCGGCCTGGCGGCCAGGGCTAAAAAGCTCTTCGCTCTTTCCTGTGTCTATTCACCTTTGATTGCCTTGATCGAATCGAGTGTATCCTTGATCAGCGCGTTTTCTGGATCGCCTCGCCGAATCAGATCCAAAATTTCGGTGAGCACTCTCATCTCATCCTCCATCTCACCCTCGTCCGAAAAGTCTTTGATGATTTTTGCCCGTTTGTCGTCCGGCATTCCAGAAAGCAAAACGACGACCTCGTTAATCAATCCCTTCGCTTCCATGGCCATGATGAGGTCTTTGGCTTGGCCTCGCTTCATCTTCTCCCACATCAACCGGACGTTTGTATAACCTTTTTCTTGGGTCGAACCCTTGAACTGTGCCTATTTCGCTTCGAACCCGTTTTTGACGTTTTCGTAATGGTTCCAATCCTGCGCAAGTTTCTCCCGGTCGAATCTCAGGTTTTCGACGCCTTTGCTCAAAGCTTGTTGCTTGAGGTCCAAATTCTTCGTCATAATGGCTTTCATCCGACTTTTTTCGTCGTAGGACATCTCCTCCTTGTCCGTCACCTGAGCGACCGCTTGCTCTGTCAACTCGGCCGATAGGTCCACGTTATGGATAACGGCTACGATCCGAAACATCTTATCGCCATCAATTTTTCCGCGAGACCACACATAACTCAAGCCGATCGCTTGCGTTAGAACGGTAGCCACACAGATATACGCGAATAACAATCCGAGGATTCGAGCCATTACTGTGGAGCCCCCTGTTTTCGTTGACCTGCCACTTCGTCAAGCTGTTTTACTTCTTGCCAATATTCTTTCATCTCATGGGCTCGTTTCTTTTTTTCGCGGAGTGTTTCTAACGCGCGAACGTCGCGATCCGCCTCAACCAGCGTGATTCGTCGCCGTTCGATTTCTTCCTCCAGTTGCCGCAACTGCTGCTGTGAATGGTTCTGCTGGGCTTCAAGGACCAAGTCATATCGCTGTCGCTCAACAAGTCGGTCGACCTGCAGTATGCCCGGCTGTGCCGCTTGACGATATTGACGACGTAACTGAGCAATCTGGTCGCTCAGTTCCACACCTTTCTCTCGCAAAATGGCTTCGGCCTGATACGCTTGTGCCAGCGCGGAGCGCCGACGATCACGTGCCGCCTCGCGAATCTTCAAAAGTGTTGACAATCGAAATGTGAACTTGGCCATGACCTATGGTTCGACGGAAAACGCGCCTCGCAAGCGAGGCGGCTAAATCGGCTATGAAAGTTATCCTTTCTTTTCGTCCCCAACATCACTTGACACGGTTGCTGGTGCTACACTAGCAGCGGCCTGCATCCTTCCACGGCACCGGAGCGCCAGCTCGACAAGACCTTTCTGCGCCGCGTCGAGGGTAATATTCTCAGCCATCGGTTGTTGCAAGAATTGGTTGATCTCCGTAATCATGTCGATCGCGGTGTCGACACTCGGATTGCTACCACGGCGGTAGGCGCCAATGGAAATCAGGTCCTCGTGATCTCGATAGGCCGCCAACAATTCGCGAATCAGGATGGCCGCAGTCCGATGTTCCGGTGTGGTCACTTCGACCATCAGTCGGCTCAAACTGTCGAGAACATCGATCGCCGGATAATGCCCGCGCGAGGCCATGCTTCGTGACAACCACGTATGTCCGTCGAGCATTCCACGGACGGCATCGGAAATCGGCTCGTTGCGGTCGTCACCCTCGACGAGCACCGAGTAAAACGCCGTAATGCTGCCAGCGGGGCTGCGACCCGCGCGTTCGATGAGCTTCGGTAGCAAGGCGAACACCGACGGCGGATAGCCGCGCGTTGTCGGGGGCTCTCCGGCCGCCAATCCGATCTCTCGCTGAGCCATGGCGAAACGAGTTATCGAATCCATCAGCAATAGAACGTCCTGGCCACGATCGCGAAAATACTCGGCAACCGCGGAGGCCGTGTATGCCGCATGCACTCGCGATAACGCCGGCTCGTCACTCGTGGCGACCACGACGACGCTTTTGGCAAGCCCGTCCGGTCGTAAATCGCGTTCGATAAATTCATTCACCTCACGCCCGCGCTCGCCGATCAATGCAATGACGACAACGTCAGCGGACGTGTACTTCGCCATCATTCCAAGCAAGACGCTCTTTCCCACACCCGACCCCGAAAAAACGCCCATCCGTTGGCCCTTGCCACACGTCAGGAACGCGTCCATCGCCCGTACGCCCGTCCCGAGCGGCTCGTCGATCCTTGGCCGCTCCGTCGGTTTCGGCGGACGCCGATCAAGTCGTGTTCGCTCGGTAAGTATCGGCTGGGGACGGCCATCGATGCATATTCCGTGGGCATTGACCACCCGCCCTAGTAGTTCGGAGCCGACACGAATGGTGCGGCTTGTCCGAAAGAGTCGCACTCGAGAGCCTCGTCGCACACCAGAAATGCTTCTGAACGGGTAAACCAATGTGTGGGCATCGCGAAAGCCAATTACCTCGGCGGCGATTACCGGCCCGTTTTGCGGCTGAATTTCTACGACAGCGCCGATCGGCGCCGGGAAATCTGCGACCGCAACGGTCATGCCGATCGTTTGCATCACACTGCCAACGAGCGCGGTGGGCATCAAGTTGTCGAGTTGTCCGGTAATGTCAGTCATCTCGCTTACGTTAATTCCTCTTCGATGCGATCTAGTTGGGCCTGGAACTGCTGGTCAACCGATCCGAACTCGGTATCGACGCGGCAGCTACCCAGCTCGATCGTTGGGTCGGCAACAACCCGAGCAGACGATAACTTCGTCAATTTCGCAGCCAACACTTCGGTCTGGCCTGATAGGTTTTCGTGGTCCTGTGGATGAAGACGAAGCGTGATCTCGCTACTGCCGGTGGCCAAAGCCAGCGCCTCTCGGACCAACTCCAAAGTAATATCAGGTGTTTTCGCCAACGGTCGCCGAATCAGTCGGCCGGCAATCGCTCCGGCAACCTTCACGGCGCTCCGTTCCCAGTGCCGCATCCACTGGGCCTTTGCATGCTGAATATCCTCAATGGACTTTCGCAGTGCCGGAAACAACGTCTTCATTTTCTCGTCGAGCAGCTTCTCCACAGCGGCTTGGGCAACCTTACGTCCTTCCTCTTCGGCACGCCGACGATGCTGCTCGGCTTCTTGGTGCGCCTGTTGAATAATCTGCGCCGCCCGGCGCCGAACCTCGTCGAGATAACGGTCCGCCTGCTGCGCCATATCGCCGAAATCGAACGCCACGGGCTGGATATTTTGACCCGAAGAGCAGCTCACTTTCGAACCCGCTTTGATAATTGCTGCCATGGTCTTTTTTGACTTGCTTTTACTGTGTGTGTCGATCGTTCCCAGTTCACGGTTTCAAGAATTATGCACTTGAAACGGCTGTCGTTTGTCTCCGTTGGATGAACGTCGCCGCCAGCGACGCGAGTTCGTCCTGCGCGGCAGCAACATCACTCAACCGGGTTGGCCCCAAATGAGCGCGCTCATGGGCAAGGGCGTCGACATCGTGTTTCGCCAGATGCCGCGTCGCATGCCCAAACAGCTCGTCGGTGCCACCGGCCAATGCCAACACCACCAGTGCCGGTTCCACTTCGCACAATACGTCGGCCCAATCGCTGCTGCTGAGCCGGGCCATTTCGTCCCAGGTTAACTCGACTTTGAGCGAACCGCTTGATGTCATCGGTGGTATCGGGTTGGTCGTCTCCAAAACAACCGTTTTTGGGGCAACATGGCCCGTAAACATGGACATGAGCGGACTATCGTGTCGCTTGAGATTTCGCATGATCGTCTGCTCGCTCGACGCGCTCATATGCGAGAGGATTCCGCGAACGGCAGCCAGCCCGGCCATCCGACGTTGGCGACGACGACGTTGCTGCTCGACCCACGACTTCAACTCTCGCTCGACGACGCGAAGGCTTTCCTCATCCGTCTCGTCCAAATCCCCCAACCGCTCCATGACCTCAACCTGTTGGTTTGCCGGCAGTTGGTCTATGACCTGGGCCGCCTGGCGCTCGGGCAGATATGACAAAACAACGGCAACTGTTTGCGGCCCTTCTTTTCTCAGAAAAGGAAGCAGCGAGTCCGCGTCAGAATTTTCTAAAAAACTAAAGGGGTTTTCCAAGAAACTAAAAGGTTTGGGATGTGTTGGCGTCGTCTCGGTCGGATGAGGTCCGAGCGGCAACGTGTCATCTGCCGCCGCGTCGTTTTCAGCTGGCCATGACAAGTCGTCGGCCAGCCGCCCACAAAATTCGACTCCTCCAGACGCCTGTTTTGTATTCGGAATTTTGCGGCGACGGAACTCATCAATCACAGCGGCCCGCTCCTCTTCCGCAAGAGGCTCCAGACTCTCCATCGCCTGGCGTACCCGCGCCACTTCGTCCGGCGACAACTGTTCGAGGAGCGCGTTGCCCAACTCGGGATCTAAACTGGAGACCAGTATCGCCACGTTACGTAGCGTCGATTGTTGAGTTTTCATGTCTACCCTGCGTTGCTAATCCAACTACGTAAGATCGAAGCCGCCGCGTCCGGGTCTTCGCGAACCATGCCCGCCAGATCTTCCTTCACGGAAGGTCCCTTCACGAACTTGCGTTTGGGCCTTGCCGGCTCATCTTCATGCTCTTCATCGTCCTGCACGACAGACAACTCGGGCGGCGTAAGCGCGGACGAATCCGGCCCAGACACTTCGGCTACGGGCACCGACTTCACCATCGATCGAAGCGCTGCGAATGAGAACAAGGCCAACGCCATCATCGATACGGTGCTCCAATTGCGACCGGTCCATGCCAGTGCAATCGTGCCAAATGACGGCTTCTCAATCTCTTCTGCTGGCAGATCCCACAACGTTACGACAGTGACATTTGGCCGGTTATCGCTCCCGGCCTCGGACGGAAGCAGCGGCAGGACCGCCTTTTCAATCCCTTCTGTGATCTGTGTGATGACCTGACTCAGTTCTTCGGCAGTTGGCATCGCAGCCTTGGCGTCGTCTGCGTCCGGGTCCGCAGGGTTGTTTTTGTTCTGGTCTTGCCAAACTTGGACAAAATAGCTTCGCGGTACGGTAATCGTCGCCTTGGCCGACCTCACGGTGTAGCCATGATAGTCGGTCGACGTGGTCGTCTTGTTCACAACGCTATAGTTCGTTTCCTGCTCGTTGCTTTCCTTGGTAGTGTTTTGAACACCTCCTCTGGCCGCGACTTGAGCTGCGGAGTTCGCTGTCGGCGTGTTAGGCTGGCGCCCAGGCCGACCTCCCGCTGTTTCTTGTCCCTTTTCTTTCGTCGAGGTTCTTATGCTCGTCTGAATAGGAATCGTCTGCGGGTCGTGCTTTGTGATCGTCTCGCGTCTGCGAATGGTGGAATCCAACTCTGCGTTCACCTCAACGACGAGGTTGTCAATGTAGCTCAGAGCATGCCGGATTTTTTGGGCCCTATCGCGCTCATAGTGTTCTTTGCGCGATACAGCCGGGTCGTCGATGGCGCTGCCCATCCCGTCCTTACCGCCGCCTGCGTAGGTGCGTCCGCCAATGTTGACGGTGACGTTCTCGGGCCGGAGCGCATCGTAGGCGCCAGCCACCATGGTTCGAAGATGGGAGACCTGAATGGCCCCGAATGTTCCCGACGTCAATGGTGTTATCGAAACCAATGCCGTAGCGGTCGTTTTGGGATTCAACCCCCGCTGTTCGCTGATGGAGTAGAGTACGGCCGCTTCTTCGACGCCTTCCATTTTTTGGATGATTGCGGCTAGCTCTTGTTCCTTGGCAAGCTTGATACGCTCCGCTTTTTGCTGTTTGGTTTCGAACGAGCCACCTTGGTCGAGTGCGTTTTGCATGTATGTCCCGAACGGCACGACAGGCAACGCACCCGCCTTGCCCAGGGCTGCCATGTACTCGTGACCGCGGCCTCGAGGAATTTTGATCTGTGCGCCGTCCATATCGTATTCGAGCCCCGCTTCGCCTAGCGCCGCTTGCATCCTCGAAAGCTGGCCGCGGCTGAACATCTCGCCACCCATCAAATACTGATCTGATCCGGCAACTTGGTAGTTGACGAGATACACCAGACTGATGGCCACGACCGCCACGAGCAGACTTGTCATGATCCGTGATGCCGGTGTCATTGAACCGAACAGTTCGCGCACCTGTGCGACA
>CAUYYY010000117.1:0-6626 GCA_963577165.1 Planctomycetota bacterium
CCGGCGGGCCACGCCCGGCGATGCGCGATTGTTGACACTTTGAACCACGAGAGCGTCACTCCATCCATGCGTCACCAGGGGGGTCCTGATTCTCGGCCTCGGGATTCCAGATCGGAACCCCACTCCCCTGCTCTGAAAACATCTCGAGCTGCTTCGGCGGGCGCTCGCGCTCCCACGGTGGGCACCATTCCCCGCGACAGCGGAGGATCCTCTCGATGACGTCATCCTGGGCGGGCGATGAGATGGCCGAGAGCACCTCGAGTTTCGAGCCGCACTCAGGGCAGACTTCGGGATCGTCCTTCCAGACGCGGGCGATTAGTCGCGCCCAGTTGCGCTTTCTCACCTTGACGAACTCGCTCTCCTCGTCCTCCTCCTCGACCGTGATGACGTCCGGTGACGAGCTCTCGCCATCGTCTTCCTGAATCCACCCGAACCCTCTCCGGAATGTTACTGTCGGATCGTGGTCGAGAGGGCGCCATACGTTCGAACCTTCACCTCGTAGCGCAGAGCTACGTGAGGCACGAGCATGGTGAGAAACTTGACGCCGGTGAGGAGCTGGTGATCGCGCCCCAGTCCCGGGTGAAACCTGCTGCCCTGGTAGTGGACCATGCTGTCGTCGCGATACGTCAATCGCCTGAGAGAAACGGGTGGTCGCTCGATGTACTAGGTATGGCCTGGGAAGCGAAAACAAAGACCTGCCAGGATTCGTCGTACTCGATTGCGGACAAGCGCCCAGCGGGGGTGTTTACACTTGGAGCAGCGGGTTCCTGTCGGCCAGCCATTCGGGCGTAAAGTTTCTCAAAGGAAAAGTGTCGGTCGAGCAGCAAAACGCCAAACAGAGAGCCATCGGGCGGCTGAATCGCCAAAAGAAGGACGCCAGCGGCAACGATCAGCAGTTGGAATCGGTCATCGCCTCCTACGAAAAAGCAGCGCGCATGCAAACCGCCGTACCCGAACTGATAGACGTCGGCGACGAGTCCAAAGCAACGCGGCAGCTTTACGGCATGGACCATCCCAAAACCGAGCTCTTCGGCTCGCGCTGTCTGATCGCCCGCCGGCTTGTCGAACGGGGCGTCCGCTTCGTTGAAATTTTCTCTCCGCGCGTGACCGCCGATCGTTGGGATCAACACGGCAATCTCAAGCAGGGACACATTAACAACTGCCTGGCGGTCGACCGGCCGATTGCCGGACTGATCGGTGATCTTAAAGCCCGTGGTCTGTTGGACCAGACAATCATCCTCTGGGGCGGAGAATTTGGCCGTACTCCGTCAACCCAGGGCGGTACGGGCCGCGATCACAATGCATTTGGCTATACCGTTTTCATGGCCGGCGGCGGTTTCAAACCGGGCTACCATCACGGTGCGACCGACGAATTCGGCTATTACGCCCAACGTGACAAAGTCCATCTTCACGACCTCCATGCCACGATACTTCATCAGATGGCCATCGACCACGAGCGGCTGACCTATCGTTTTGCCGGTCGGGACTATCGATTAACAGATGTTCACAGCCGGGTGGTGAAGGAAATGATCAGTTGAGTTGGTTGCAAATGGTACGATTTCCTATTGCCGCTCGATCTCAATGCCAACCAAATTCGGCAATTGCCCCGGCGAAGCATCCTTCGCGTTGGGCGTCAGTTCAACCGTCAGATTACCAGTAACCGAGACGTCTTCAAAACGTCGTACGAGCGCCTTGTTGCTGCCGCCTGCGAGCTTTGCAACGTCAACATCTTTAGCCACCGCGACCCCTTGCAGCTTGACGGCAAACGTGCGATCACCGCCGCCTGATTCGACATCGGCAAACAGAAGCTTGACGGTGTACGACCCCGTCTGGCCCTTCTCAAGCAACGGAATCTCACATCGGCTTAGTCCCCGCGCCCCCGAGGCAAACACCCAGGGATTATCGGCGCCCTCGACGGCGACCGATTCCGCATTGCCGGCCTCAAAACGTCCGCCGGGATGAAACTGGGGCTTGATGTCGAGCAAAAACTCAAGCTTATTGTCCGCCCGAGGCCTGGGGTATCCAAACCAGATGCGCCCGTTCTTGTCCCGCCGATCGCCGGGCGCACCAAGGTTCAGGGCCATATGCTTGACCGGCATTCGCCCGCCGCCCGTGCTATAAAGACCCCACGCCGTGCGGTCGCCTCGCGGCTCCATCACAAGGGTCGAAGCAATCGAAAACAGGCAGACACATCCCGCGCTCGCCTCGGGAATTACCAGCACGCCGCCGGCCGGAATCGCATTGATCCAGCAGCCCAGCCGCTGGCCGGCGAAATGTTTGGTCCCGCTGTCTTCGCAAAGGTCATAATAGCCGATAAACCCGGAACGGAAGAACATCATGTTCGGCGTCGCGGTAATGATCCCACAATAATGCCCGGGACGGCTAAATTGCCATTTGATCTCTTCGCCCGTGAGCGGATGAATGCGAGTTTTTTCTTTACCGGTATGGAGTTCAAAGGCCCAGGGCTCGGCGATGATCTCCTGCCCCACGACGAGCGGCCGATTCATATAGTTGGCGTCTTTGGCCCAGATCTTCTCGCCCGTATCCGCGTCGAGTACGACCAACCGGCGGCGGCTAAACTGACCCGAAAGGAATTGGCCCCAATAATGTCCGTTGGCGTTCGCGCCACAAAGCACCAAATGCCCGTCTTGATACATCATGCACAGGCTTCCGCCGCCGGCACTCACATTCGTGCAATCGGTCACGTCGACCGACTTTTCCCACAGCTTCTTGCCCGTTCGCGCGTCGATTGCCACCGCCAGGCGCAGGTCGCGCCGTTTGATTTCGACTTCGGCCTCGTCGCGAGCCTTGCCGCTAAGCTGCTTCAGCGCCGTCTTGTCTTCGCGCAACAGGTCTTCCCGCTGCTGCTTGCTGAGCGAGGCGTCGACGAAAAAGACGCGGCCGTCGCCGATGGCGATCGTGACATGCAGGATGTTTTTGCCGCGATACGTCCAGAGACGTTTGCCGGTCTTGGCGTCGACGGCGAAAATGGCGTCGGTGTCGCTTTTGATCACACGGCCGCGCCGGCGTAGCGAACGGGCAAGCTCGCTACGGATGGTGCTGGTGCCAAACAAAACGCCGTTGTCGTAGGCGATGTATCCCCAGGCGCGCTCGATGCCGTCGGCCGACTTGGGTGTTTTGTGTTCGGCGCGAATCTTGCCGGTCGCGGCGTCGAGAATCGTGCAGGTATCACCGACGGCGACAAACAGGGCGTCGTCGCTGGCGGCCAGATTGTTGGTTTCCTGGTTATTGAAGACGCCGATGCGGATCGCGCCGGGGTTTTTATATTCCCAAAGGTAGCGGCCGTTGTAGGCGTCGTAGGCGCGGATGCTATCGGTGCCTTGGATGAACATCCGGCCGTTGGTTGAAAGCGGGGCGGACGCCGCTTGGTGGCGGTTGATCATCTGTGAAGGGCCGGGATCGCCGTACCAGAGCACGCCGAGGCCGCCTTTGAGACGGTGGTCGTTGCTCAGCGAGGTGTTGGCGACGTTGCCGTATTGATGCGACCAGTCGCCGGCGCCGGGAAGCTTGCCGCGGACGAGCGTGGCCCAGCGGCCGTTGGTTTCGATCTGCGGCGATTCGTTTATGTACATGCGGCCCAATGTGTCTTTGAGGCTGGCGACGGTTGTGTTTTGAGCCGCGGCGGGCGCATCGCTAGGGACGCCGATACAGACGACGCCGCCACACGGTTTGAGGAAGCCAGCCAGATCGGTGGCTTCGGCCGGCAGTTTACCGGTGAGCAACAGTGTGTCGGAGACGATCAGGTTGGCGAAGTAGCGGGAAAACGGCACGGATTCGGCGGAAGCGTTTACGATCGTAACGCGCGAGCCGAACAGGCCGGCGCGGTCAAGCGCCTCGCGCGAGGCGGCGAATTTGGCGGCGTCGGATTCGATGCCGTAGATGCGCAGATTGCTTTGTTTGGCAAGCTCGTAGGCCAAGCGTCCGTTTTCGCTGCCGACGATCAGGCAAAATCCGTCGCTTTGTTTGCTGCGGGCGAGGATGTCTTTGGCGGCCTTTTGATAGACCGGCGTCAAGTTGTCCTGGGGAAACGGCGAGCCGGTCTTGGTGGCGGGATATTTGGCGACGGTCGCGTCGTCGGGGGCTTTACCGGCCGAGGCGAAGCGGTAGATCTTGCCCAGGTCGGTGCTGACGACCAGCGTGTCATCGACGACGGCCAGTCCGCGGGCACGGCCTTCGACCGAGGTTTTCCAGAGTTGTTTGCCGCTGTCGGCTTCGAGGGCTAGCACTTCATCCTGGCCGCCGACGAAGATGAGTCCGCCGGCCTGAATCAGCGCGGCGTCGCCGGTGTGTTTGACGTTCCAGAGCAGGCCGGTGCGGGCATATTCGGCCATCTGTTTGTCGATTTCGGCGAGGCGTTTGCGGTCGCTGCGGTATTTGCTTCGCTGCAAATTCAGTTTTTGGCGCGGGACGCTGGCTTTGGTGTGTTTGGGCCGGTCGAGGCCGGCGATGATTTCGCCGGTGGCAATGTAGGCCCGGTCGCCGCAGACGGCCATTTGGCGGCCGGCGATCCAGGCATATCCGACTTCGCCCGTCTTTTGATCCATTGCCAGGAAGTGATGCGGGCCGGCGGCATAGACTTGTCCGTCGGCAAGGAGTGCTTTGGCACCACCGACCACGACGTCGGCATGGGCTCGCCAGTGGTGTTTGCGGTGATGCACGATTTTGCCCGTCTTGCGATCAAAGGCAACCGGCAGCGAACGCCCGGAGGGGACGAAGACCATTTCGTCGTTGCAGAGCAGATAGCCTTGCGGCGAAAGATCGTTGCGGCCGGCGTCTTGCTGGCTGATGGCGTCGTTGCGCCAGATAATTTTTCCGGTATTGGCTTCGGCGGCGCACAGATAAACCGTTTCGTGTGGAAACACGCCGGCGCCGAAAAACGCGACACCGTCGTCGACCAATACCGAGGTGCGAACCGGCCATCGCGAGATCATGCGGCCGCGGGCCAAGAGTTGTTCGTCACGGCCAGCAACTTGGAGTTTCCAAACCAAGCGGCCGTCAGCGGCGTTGAGGCAATAGACACTGCCGTCGTCGGAGCCAACGTAGACCTTGCCGGCGGCATACGTCGGAGCGAGGCGAATCGGGCCGCCGGTGAAGAAGGTCCAGTGCGGCTTGCCGGACTTGAGATCGACGCAGTACAGCTTGTGGTCGACCGACGAGCCGAAAAAGGCGAGGTCGTCGGCGATGACTACGTGAATCGCATCGTCGAACGCGACCCGGTGGCGCATCTCGTTGCCTTCGATCGGTGTGTTGCGCGGGCCGGACCAGGCTTTTTCGGGAGGTGCCGGCGAGGAGTAGACCCAGCGAAGTTGTAGCGGCGTTGAGAGCTTGGCGTCGCTTCCGCCAGTTCTGGCATTGTCGGCCAAATAGGTCGCCCAGGTGCCGGCTTGCGCCGAGCTGATGATCCATGTGGAGAGTACGCATGTGAAAAGAACCGCGCGGCGACTGAATCGACTCATCTTTAAACTCCTAAGAGATTTTTTATCGGCAACCACTGCAACATTGTTGGCCCTATGATAACCTTCTGCTGGCCCAACAATCCACCCTGACGACGGCGTGAATCTTGTCGAGAATGCCCCCCGATTGGTGTCTAGCCGGATAGCCGGCGGTTGACGTCGGCGAGCGTTGGGCCGATTCCTTCGCGGATGACCAGATCGGCGATTTCGTCGAGCGGCGTGGGGTCGCGATTGATAATTACCAGCCGGGCACCGAACCTCGATCGACGGGAACTGCGCCGCGAAGAATTCGCGTCTGGCGGCGTATGCGACCCTCGAGAGCTCGCCATAGAGTGCGCGGTCGAAGAGGAAGTGCTTGCGAAGCATCTTCGGGATCGTGAAAACCATTTGCAGGTAAGGCACATCGGGGAGGACTTCCGGACCATGCGCTCGGCCCAGGCCACGGCGCGTCGTTGCCCGCAACTCGGGCAGAGACCCCTGATCTTTCAGAAAAATGGCAAGAGCTTCTCGTGCCCACAGTCGGGACAACGCATCCTGAGAAAACCGAAGTGAAGATCACCACAACGGACGAAAGACTCGAAGAGCTTCCCGACCCGCGGGTGGAGGGGGCCGTAGGTCGAGAAGAAGCGCTCGTCGTAGACCTCGAGCATCTCTTCGACATGATCCTCGAGGATCTCCTTGAGAGGATTGGTCGGCGCGCGCGGTCGGTAGCGCGGGCAGGACTCGGCGGCGGAGTGGGGCATCGACGGCACGCCGCGGTGTCGATGCCACGGCGGGGCCCGGTACGCACGGCCCGACTTGCCGGGGACGGCGGTGGGGAAGGTCGAGCTCGGGGCCGAGCGTTGCGGGAGAAACTCTGGGAGAAGCTTCGACGAGGGTGCCGGGGCGGCGTCTCGAGGTAGGCGGGGGAGGTCTTACTCTCCAGGGGTGCCGGCGTCCAGGCCGCTTCGCCAGGCCGTGTGGGTGTCAACGGACGTGCGTGTCCCGGTTGCGGGACGCTTGCGTGGCGTCCAAGGCCAACAGGATCGACCGACAATTGGGTGTGGCCGAAGTTGCGGCGAGTCGTTTGGTCGAGCTTCGAATTTCACTTCCAGATGGTCGGCCGACGGCGTTTCGGCAAACTCGGACCATTCGCGCGGTCCGTCGATGCGC
>CAUYYY010000118.1:0-6611 GCA_963577165.1 Planctomycetota bacterium
TTCCGCTGATGACGCTCGATCAACTCCCTTGCTTTGGGTTCGTCGACGACGGAAACAGCCACTTTGACAGCCCCGACGCCACCAGCGGCGGCTGCATAAGGAGCGATCGTGCCAATGTGCTCGTCCTCAAGGACTGCCTCGATCCCGTGCTCATGCAGATGTAGTTTGACGAGATCCGCTTCCATGGTGGAACCGGCGAATACGATGACGCGGTCAACAGGATGCGGCATGTCTCCACCCATGGGGTTCAGCGGCATAGTGCGAGTCGCACACACATGTTCCGGTATCCGATCTGCTATTTCAGCACCAAACGGCTGTTTTAGCTCTGCACTCAAGCGGTATCTGCTCTAGCTACGATTGATTGACCAATTCCAGACGGTTCATTAAGTGTATAGTTCCCAACCGATGACGATGATTGTAGTACGCTACCCGACCCGGTGCAACACTTTTTGCTGGTTCAATCGGCGGCTATTCTCTCTGTTTTTTGCGTTTCTGTGGCTATCCACAATTGTGTTCGAAAACGCGTCTGCTATTTTGAGCACCTTGTCACCGCTCGGCGACATTCCTAGAATGACGGCGTTTTCTCGGACAAATATTACATCACACCCAAGACTGTTTTCTGTGCAAATCCAAGTCAACGGACAAGCCCGCGATGTTGACGATCGGGCGACGGTCGAGCAACTGCTCACCGACCTGGGGCTGTCCGTGCGGCACATGGCGGTGGAGCTCAATCTCAAAATCGTGCCGCGCAGCCGACATGCCGAAACGATCTTGAGCCCGGGCGACGCCTTGGAAGTAGTGACCTTAGTCGGCGGAGGATAGCAACAGCATGGCGACGCAAACAACGGACACCAACTCGCTGCAAGTCGGCACCCACACGCTCGGCAGCCGGCTGATCGTCGGCACGGGCAAGTACGCCAGTTACGAGTTGATGCGCGACGCGCTCGACGCCTCGGGCACCGATTGCGTGACCGTGGCTGTGCGTCGCGAACGGCTCATCGACGCCGACGGAAACAACTTGCTCGACTTCCTCGATACCAACCGTTACACGCTGCTGCCCAACACGGCCGGCTGCTTCACGGCCGACGACGCGGTCCGCACGGCGCTCTTGGGCCGCGAGATTCTCGAAGGCATCGAAAACCCCGGCGCCGATTGGGTGAAGCTGGAAGTGTTGGCCGATAAGAAAACATTGTTGCCCGACCCGGTTGCCACGCTTGAAGCGACCGCGCGGCTGGTTGACGAAGGGTTTCAAGTTCTCTGTTACTCGACCGACGATCCGATCGTCGCCCGACAACTCAAACAGGCCGGCGCGACCAGCGTGATGCCGGCCGGCAGCCCGATCGGCAGCGGCCAGGGCGTACTCAACGCGAACAACATCCGTATCTGCCTGGAATATCTCAAAGAAGACGATCCCGACTATCCGGTGATCGTTGACGCCGGCGTCGGCACGGCCAGCGATGTGACGATCGCCATGGAACTGGGCGTCGACGGCGTACTCTTGAACACGGGCATCGCCCACGCCCGCGATATACTCGGCATGGCCCATGCGATGCGCTACGCCACGCAGGCCGGCCGTCTGGCCTATCTGTCAGGCCGCATCCCGAAGAAGCTCTACGCCACGGCCAGCAGCCCCGACGATGGCCTCGTTACGGCGAAGCCACGGTGAGTTTTTAGCAATGAACGCTACGGTTGTTCACACCTTGATCACGATCGTGCCGGCAATGTGATCATGAACACAGCGGCGTTGCTCGCCAAAAATCCAAAGCGCATCGGCTAAACCAAAAAATCCGCCGATCCACGGGATCATTCCGATAAACGCCGGCACCCAAAGCCGTAGAACGACGCCGTACACAAATCCCGGCAGTTCGCCGGTCTCTGCTCGGACGATGCGCATGCCCAGCAGTTTCTTGGCAATCGACTGGCCTGTCGTGGAAATCAGATACCACTGAAAGATCGAGATCGCCAAGACACCGAGTACGCACAACAACATGATTCCGGCCATCATGAGCAGGCCGCTCTCTGGATCCTCTGGATCAGCATTTGCCATAATAGCGGTCACAATAATTATTGGCACGATCGCCGGTGCGAGTATCAAGCCGTCTACAATCGCTCCACCAAATCGGGTTACCCGATTCGCCAGTTCACTGTCACGATAGACACCAAAACCGTTACCCGAGATCGGCCCGGTGTTTTCCGCTCCCGGCGACGGAAACGGGCTATCACGTTCGGGCGAAGCGGAGCCGCCGATAATTGGCGCGGGCGGGGGCTCTGCGGGCGCGGGCCGTGCGGTCGCCGACGGGATATCCAGAACCGCGTCACAGCCGGGGCACTGGGCCTTGCGGCCTGCTGTGTCGTCCGGCACACGTAGCAACTGGTTGCAGGCGGTGCAGTGAAATTCGATGGGCATGGCAGTTCCTTCGGGAAAGTTCCTACATGTGGTTCGCGAGAAGGTAGGTGCGGCAAAACAACTTACCAGCACGCATATCTATCTCAAGCAGCCGGGGTGCTTTCTAGAGGTAGATCATTTTCCTGCCCGCTGCCTGGAGTTGCCGGATCGTACCACATGCGGCCGGCGCGATCCATCCTTTCGGTCTGGCCGGCAAGATGATACGTTGACGGTCCTGAATCTCTCGACCCTCGACTCCTCGCCCTTGATCCTTCCATGCCCACTGCGATCGACATTCTCGGCCCACAAGGACGCATTGCCGCCCGGCTGCCGCACTACGAGCACCGGCCGCAACAGATCGAGATGGCCCAAGCGGTCGCCACGGCCATCGCCGATCGGAAACATCTGATCGTCGAGGCAGGTACCGGCGTCGGCAAGAGCTTCGCCTATCTCGTACCGGCGATCTTGGCAGTCACGAAAAAAGCCGCCTTGTCGACCGACGCATCGAAGAACAAGCGGCCCATGCGAGTCGTCGTCTCGACACACACCATCAGCTTGCAGGAGCAACTGATGGAAAAAGACCTGCCCCTTTTGCGTAGCGTCCTGCCGAGCGAGTTCACGGCCGTGCTGGTGAAGGGCCGATCGAACTATATCAGCCTCCGCCGGCTGCACACCGCCTTTGAGCGGTCCGACAGCCTGTTTCGCGACAGCGAAGAATTTGACACGCTGCGGTTGTTGCAGGACTGGTCGCGTAAGAGCGGCGACGGCTCGCTGAGCGATATTGACGTAAAGCCGCTTCCCGCGGTCTGGGCCGAGGTGGCCAGCGACAGCAGCAACTGCATGGGCCGCAACTGTCCGACGTACAAAGACTGTTTCTACTTTCGTGCTCGTCGCCGTGTGCATAACGCTCAAGTGCTGGTCGTCAATCATGCGCTGTTGATGAGCGACCTCGCCTTGCGACGGCAGGGCGCAAGCATTTTGCCCGACTACGACGTGGTGGTGATCGACGAAGCGCACACGCTCGAATCGGTTGCCGGCGCCCATCTCGGCGTGACCATCACGTCGGGGCAAATCGACTACGTTTTGAGCCGCCTCTACAACGACTGCACGAACAAGGGACTCCTGGTCCACCATCGCGACGGCGAAGCGCAACAGCAAGTACTTCGCTGTCGGCTGCGAGCCGACGATTTTTTCGCCGACGTCCACGAGTGGCTCACCGAACGTGGCCCGTCGAACGGCCGCGTCAGCCAGGCGGAGATCGTGCCGAATACGCTGAGCCCCGCGCTGGCCGCGCTGGCCAAGCAGGTCAAGATACGAGGCAATAAAATAAGCGACGAGAGCCAGCGTCAGGATTTTCTATCCGCCCACGATCGACTCATGGCGCTCTCTAGCGATCTGGAAGTGTGGCGAACGCAAAGCCAGGCTGAGAGCGTCTATTGGATCGAAGAGTCGAAAAACCGTCGCGGCTATCGTCGCACGTTGCTCAGCGCATCGCCAATCAACATCGGTCCTGCACTGCGTGAACATCTGTTCGACAAGGTCGGCAGCGTGATCCTTACCAGCGCGACCCTGGCCGTCGGCAAGCAGCGGTCGTTCGATTTTCTCAAATCGCGCATCGGTCTGACGCAGTCGGACGCCTTGCTGCTTGGCAGCCCGTTCGACTATGCAAAACAAGTCGAGCTGATCACTCTCTCGGGCATGCCCGATCCGAAAAGTGAAGCTTACGAACGCGCGTGCATTGAGATGGTGAAGCGCTACGTCGCGCGAACCGATGGCCGTGCCTTTGTGCTCTTTACCAGCTATGCCATGCTGCGTCTCACGGCCGAGCGGCTTACGCCTTGGCTTGCTCAGCAGAATCTCGGCCTGCACAGCCAAGCCGACGGTCTGCCTCGCTCGCAGCTGCTGGAGAATTTCAAGAAGAATCCCCGCTCGGTGCTGTTTGGAACGGACAGCTTTTGGCAGGGCGTGGACGTGCCGGGCGACGCGCTGCAAAACGTGATCATCACGAAGCTGCCGTTCAGTGTGCCCGACTTGCCGCTGATCGAGGCGCGGCTCGAGGCGATCCGCGCGGCCGGCGGAAACCCGTTTCGCGACTTTCAGTTGCCCGAAGCGGTGATCAAGCTGAAGCAAGGCTTTGGCCGTCTGATCCGCAGCCGCCGCGACCGGGGCATGGTCGTGATTCTCGACCCGCGAATCACCAACAAATCGTACGGCCGTACGTTTCTCGATTCGCTGCCCAATTGCCGGCGCAAAGTGGAATCATCGACGGCTGAGGCCTTGAGTACTAGCACGACGCGCTAGCGAATGAGTCCACGGCAGCCGTACTTACTCACCCACCAACTCACTCGCTTGCGCGTCGTGCTTGTATTTCCGCACTCTCCCCCTCCGCACTCTGCATCCCTCTCACCAGCTTGACCACGGCCCGCGGCGCGCTTAAAGTACATGATTCGGCCGATAAATGTTGACCCTCAAGCGAGTTGGGCCGGTATCGTGGCCTGGAACATGAGAGACCACTGGCCACCGGCCCTCCGCTCGAACCCCACCGCCCGCCATGCTTGCCAAACGTGTGATTCCCTGTTTGGACGTCGACCGAGGTCGGGTCGTGAAGGGGACGAACTTCGTCAACTTGCGCGATGCGGGCGATCCGGTTCAGGTCGCTTCGCGGTACGAAGCCGAGGGCGCTGACGAGTTGGTGTTCCTCGACATCACGGCCAGTCACGAGCAGCGTGACATCATGCTCGACATTGTGCGCCGCACGGCCGAACAAGTGTTCATGCCGCTGACCGTGGGTGGTGGAATCCGTTCGATCGAAGACATTCGCTCACTGCTGTTGGCCGGCAGTGACAAGGTCTCGATCAACTCGGCTGCTGTGGAGAATCCTGGGCTCGTCGAGGAGGCGGCCCGACGTTTCGGCAGCCAATGTATTGTCGTGAATATCGATCCCAAACGAGTACAGCACGATGGGCGCGAGGTTTGGGAGGTTCATATCAATGGCGGCCGCATCCCGACCGGACTCGAGGCGGTTGCCTGGGCACGCCGCGTCGAAGAACTTGGTGCCGGCGAGATTGTGTTGACGAGCATGGATGCCGACGGCACAAAAGATGGCTACGACTTGGAGATCACGGCCGCGGTGAGCGAGGCGGTCGGAGTGCCGGTCGTGGCCAGCGGTGGCGCCGGCAAACCGGAACACCTGGCCGACGCGATCCTTCTGGGGAAGGCCGACGCGGCTCTGGCGGCCAGCATTTTCCACTTTGGCGAGTATACCATCGAAGAGACGAAACAGATCATGGCCCAACGCGGCATCCCAGTCCGACGAACACAAGAAACGTCAAAGAGTCCGATTTAACTTTTCAACTCTTCAACTTTCACCATGACTGATATCACCGACGAATCCTTTCTCGGCCAAAAGAAAGATCTCCGGATCGACAAACTGTTCCGAGCCTGCATCAATCTCGATGGGAGCGATCTCCACTTGAAGGTCGACAGGCCGCCCTTCGTGCGGGTCAACGGGACCTTGCGGCCGTTGAATCGTGCGCCGATCTCTGACACCGAGATGGTCGACCTTTGCTATCCGCTGATGAACCAGCGGAACCGCGACATCTTTGACCGCGACGGGGGCGCCGACCTGGCCCATATGGTCGACTACGAGGGAACCAAGTGGCGTTTCCGTGTCAACCTGTTGCAGCAACTAGGGCATGTGGGCATGGTGGCCCGAAAAGTGAATAGTTGGATTCCCGATTTTGAGGCGCTCCATCTGCCGCCCTCGATGGAACAGCTTTGCCGGTTCGATCAGGGTATGGTCCTGCTGGCGGGCGTCACCGGTTCAGGCAAGAGCACGACCATCGCATCGATGCTCAATTGGATCAACTCGCAATATCGCAAGCATATTCTCACGCTGGAAGATCCGATCGAGTTCGTATTCACCGAGGACAAGTGCGTCATCAATCAGCGCGAAATCGGACAAGACGTCATCAACTTTGAAGTCGGAATGAAACATGCCGTGCGCGAAGACCCCGACGTCATGTTGGTTGGCGAAATGCGTGACAAAGAGAGTTTTATGACGGCGATCCACGCCGCCGAAACGGGACATTTGGTGTTCGGAACCATTCATGCTTCGAGCGCCGCAACGACCATCGGACGAATCCTCGATCTGTTCCCGCAGAGCATGCACAGCGCGTTGCGTAGCGCGATCGCCTTCAACATGAAGGGGATCGTCGCACAAAAG
>CAUYYY010000119.1:0-6576 GCA_963577165.1 Planctomycetota bacterium
CGTTGGCACGAAAAGGTCCTGAAGCCCTTGGCATATATCGGGGCGCTCAAAGCAGTCGGTTCGCACGACCCGCAGAACATTTCGGTCGCTGCAAAACCGCCCGCCGATCGAAAGGCGACCGGTCCTACGGTCCTGCCCGCAACGTCCCACGACGCGTCGCGGACCGACAGACCCAAGACGGCCGGCGGCCGCAGCCATGTCGCACCACGTGTGGCAAAGCCGAACGAACTGATTCTGCCAACCCACGAGGTGGTTCACCTCGACACCAAGCAACTCAAGTCGGGGCAGACGGTGCGGGGTGCCGATGGGCAACGGGTACGCGTTGTGGCACCTTCGACGGGGCTCGTCGTGGAGGTCGAGGACGTACGCTTTGAGAATATCGATTTTATTGCGTCCATTTTTGCGTCCGGCCTTTCCCCACATGGCCTCTTCCCACATGGCCCATCCGCACACGAGGCTCGGGCATCCGGTGACGCCCAGCGATGGCAAACCATCATTTCACTGCAAGCCGACAGCGCGACTTTCAAGGGCTGTTCGTTTCAACCCGAGCCGGCGGCCGCGGCCGGATGTGTTGCCATCGCATGGCACGGTGAGCAGGTCGACCGTCCGGATCGGCTGCCCGAAGGAGGCCGGCTGCGGCTGGTCGATTGTGTATTTCGGGCAGTGACCGTGGGCGTAGATACAATCCGCAGCGGGCCGCTAGAAGTCGAAGTAGACAACGTGTTGCACCTTGGTCCCGGTCCGCTCGTTCGATGGCACCGTGCAGCCAGCCTCGAAGAGTCATTTACGTTGCAGCTTCTGCACTGCACGTTGCGAGACGCTTCGTCGTTGATCCAGTGGAATTACTCATCGATTCCGGAGCAAAAGGGCAATGTGTTTGTCGAAGCGGCCGACTGTGCCTTTTCCCTGCGAAGCGAAGGAGCGCTTGTGGTGCTGCGGGGACCGATCAGGCCCGACGAGCTACTGACTTCCCTGATCTGGACGGGCCAAGGTTCGTTGCTCTCGATGGCCGCTCATTTTGCGAATTGGTATGACGGCAACGGATCGTCGCAACCGGTAGATGATGCGGCGACGACGGTCGACGGACTGGTCATGAGCCGGGTCGAATTTGCCGGAGCTGCAAGCGACGGTCCCTCCGCTTCGCGGCTCATCGATTGGTCGGCACCCCTGCGCGGCGATCGCCCGCCCGGCATCAGCCCCTCGCCGCTCGTCTTGCCCCAATTGCGCTAAGCGGCCAGGGTACATTACGACCGACGGAACCGGTCGACGTAAAGCAGACCGACCAGTGACTTGGCGTCTTGGATACGTCCGTCCTCGACCATCGCCATCGCCCGCCATCGCCTCGTGCCACGCCACGACGAGGTTCTCAATTTCTTCGCCGATCTCTCGAGCGGCCTCGCCAGGTGTTAAACCGGTTGCCAAATAGAGAAACATCCGCTCGTTGATAATGCCTGGCGATATGTTGAATTCATGCAGCGCCTGCATCGAGGTGCTTCGGTAACCGGTTTCTTCGATGAGCTCGCGTCGCGCCGTGTCGCGGGGGTCTTCATTCGCCTCGAGCGTCCCCGCCGGCAGTTCAATCAACGTTTCGTCGACCGCCACCCGGTAGTTGCGAATTAGACAAACATGTTCGTCGTCGACCATCGGTACGATCGTGACGGCGCCCGGATGCTGGACCGACTGGCGCATGAGCGTTCGACCTGCGGGCGTCTGATACCGATGCTCGACGACCGAGAACAGCTTGGTCGTCAGTAGCACTTCCTGAGGTTCTGACATGAGAGACGATACCTCAACCGTGGGGGCTCCAACTGCTGGTGCGTCTTTCCCAGCCACCCCGTTAACGAGTTTTCTAGCGAATTGCACGATCAGACGTCTATTGTTATAATGTCACTCTTTCCGTGGAAGTACCAAGCGGGCACACTCCTATCGCGTGGCCGTGTCGTATTCTCGAGTTGCCCATCTCGAGGGGACGCCGACATGTACGATTTATCGACTTGGAGCCTTAACCTCGGCCGTTGGGGTGGATTGCGTGTACGTCTGCACGCATTCTTTTTGGTGGCGGCTGTTTTCATGTTGCTCGTGGCGACACAGTCCGGCAGCACGAATCTGCTATGGATCGGCGGTCTGAGTATCGCCGTCCACTTTGCGATTGTCGCACTCCACGAGTTAGCCCACGGCTATGCCGCTCTGCGGGTTGGTGGGCACACGGATGAAATTGCGATCGGGCCACTCGGTGGCATGGTCCGTCTCCATGTGCCTCATGATCCGCAGCGCGAGTTAATCACCGTCCTCGCGGGGCCCGCGGTCAATGTGATTCTCGCCATCCTACTCGCTCCGCTGGTATTCATCATCGCCAGAGTCCAGGGGCTCGATTTATTCCACCCGATCGCGCCGGGCTCGTTCGTGCCGATCATGGCCGACGGTCTCACGGCCCGGATGATCGTTCTGACTGCGTTCAAGTTGGCCTTCTGGCTCAATTGGGTCGTGCTGCTGGTCAATGTTTTGCCTGCGTTTCCGTTTGATGGTGGGCGTTTTCTGCGAACCATCTTGTGGCCGGCACTCGGATATCGCACGGCGGTCATCTGGGTCGCTCGGTCGACCAAGTTCCTGGCCGCCATTTTCTGCCTACTGGCGTGGCTTTCGTGGGAAGTCTATCCCATGTCCGTTGTTCCTGCCTGGGTGCCGCTGGTGCTGATGGCCATCTATATGTTTTTCAGCGCTAACCAAGAGATTTCCCGTCTGGAAAACCGTGCTGTGGACGACGATCTGTTTGGTTATGATTTTGACGAGGACCATGCCGAACTGGACGACGAATTCGACGATGACTCTTACGACAATTTCTACGACGACACCGACGACGAGTTTGACGACATGACTCTCGTCGATCGGTGGCGTGAAAAACGCCGCGAACAACGGATTCGGCAAGCGAGAGCACAGGAAGAGGCTGAAGAAGCGCGGGTTGATAGAATTCTCGATCGATTGCACCACGAGGGATACGAGGCGCTCTCGATTGAGGAGCGAGCGCTGCTCAGTCGTGTCAGTGCCCGCTATCGCCTGCGGCTGCGCAACGAGGCCTGAGAGCGATAAAACGAGTCTGTAGCATCATAACAGGGGATT
The DNA here is from genome assembly GCA_963577165.1 of Planctomycetota bacterium. Classification (GTDB taxonomy): domain Bacteria; phylum Planctomycetota; class Planctomycetia; order Pirellulales; family CAUYYY01; genus CAUYYY01. The sequence goes on from CAUYYY010000119.1 coordinate 3,118, forward strand.
ATGCAGCCTTTCGATTGCGAGCGGTACGCATCGTTTGAGTGGTTCGGCCTCGCTGGCGGCATCAGAATGCCCTCCTTCCGTTGCATCCTATCGCCCGAATTATCGCAGAGGCGATGGACTCGTTTGAAGGGGGCAAGTCCGTTTGTAGTGACACGATTGATGGTCTCGTATGGTCAAAAACTCAACCTATGATAAAGTTCTTTGAAATATGGTTATGACTCCTTTCAATCACCGTGAAACGTGGCATCGTGGAATGTGGCAGGCAATTGCTCGTACGACCGAGAAGAATGCCGCGCTTCGGTTGCTGATTTTCGCAATCTTGACTACCGGATTTGGTTCTACATTTGTGCGCCGACGCGCCTCAAGCGGAGCCTGGGTCTACCGCGGGTGCCATACTAACTCCCGATCAAACGGGAACCAGCCTCGACTTTGAGACGAGTCAGATCCAGGGCACCATCCGGCTTGACGGTCGCTATCACGGGGTAACGCGGTTGGTCGACAAGCGGACGGGAAGACAGGTCATTGATTCTAGATACTCGGCGCTCAATCTGCACAGGTTGATGTCGGTCAACCAAGTCATGGATCAGCCGCGGGGTATGCCGCGAACCATACACGTTCCGCCCCGGTTCGTTGAAGTCACCTGGGAAGCGACAGCGACGCACCAGGCAAAGGTCACTGCCCGCTATGAGGTTTCCACTCCCAACGCCGTTGACCTGACCGTCACGATCCACTCGCAGGGGACTTATGCGGGATACGAACTGTTCATGTCCAGTTACTTCGACAAGGCGCTGCGGCCGCATGTTTACCTTTTGTCGAGAGCAACTCTGAAAACCCCTTATTTGGTTTTGCCCGCGGTGAATGATGTTTTCCGGGGAACGGTATTGGCTTTTCCGCGTGATGCCCATGCCGCCCGTTTTTGTCTCGACGGGCGTTGGGAGCGTACCGAAAGGGAAATAGGGACGGTACAAATGTGTCCTGTTTGTCACTACGCCCATTGCTTAGCAGTGCTTACCGATCCAAAAGATCGTATGGGCGTACTATTGATGTCGCGCCCGGCTGATTGTTATGCGATCAGTACGCGTTACCATGCGGAAAACGAATCGGATCGATTGACCCCTTACAGTGCATTTGATTTCTCACTCTTTGGAGGCGATGTGTTGCCGGGGGATAAGCGGGCTGTAAAAGTACGTTTGGCCGTGACGGCACTGGACGGCGATTTTTCAAAGGCCCTCAAGATGTATCAGGCCTATGTTGGCGAGTGAAGCCCCAAGGAATCCGAGTCACGGGATAATCGAGTCACGGGGCAGTGGTCGGCTTGACGCTCGTTTTCTCGGCGGCCGGCATTCGCCCCATCTGTCGCACCGCCTGCCGAAGACGATTTTCGTTTTCAACCAGCGACATTCGAACGTATCCTTCACCAGCCGGACCAAAACCGCTGCCAGGACTCACCGCTACGTCGCTCTCTTCGAGCAGTTTCATGGCGAAGTCCATTGTGCTCATGCTGCTGGCCCAGGGTTCGGGTATTTTGGCCCATACGAACATGCCGGCCTTCGGCCGCGTCAGCTCCCAGCCGATCCGCGTCAGCCCCTCGCAAAACACGTCGCGGCGGTTCTGGTACAGGCGAGATTGGGCCTCGACCGCCGCTTCGGTGTGTCGCAGTGCGATGATGGAGGCAATCTGTACGGCCTGAAACATGCCGTAGTCGTAATATCCCTTGATGGTGCCCAGGGCCCGAATCATGTCGGCATTGCCGGCGCAGAACCCGACCCGCCAGCCTGCCATGTTGTAGCCCTTGCTCATTGTCGTAAACTCGACGCCCACCTCGCTCGCGCCACGTGAGGCCAGGAAGCTTGGCGGCTGGTAAGAGTCGAAGGCGATGTCCGCGTACGCAAAATCGCTAATGACCATGAACTGATAGCGACGGGCCAGCTTCACGACTTCGTCGTAAAACGGCTGCTCAACGATCGCTGTCGAAGGATTGTGGGGATAGTTCAAGACCAACAATTTCGGCCGCGGATAAAGATGCTGGCACGTGTAGGCGATGTTCGAGAGAAACTTCTCTTCGTCGGCCAGTTCCAGCGAGATCACGTTGCCGCTGGCCAACGCGACGGCGTAGACGTGGACCGGAAACGACGGCGCCGGCACGATGGCCGTGTCGCCGGGCCCCATCAGCGCCAGACACATGTGGCTAAACCCTTCCTTCGAGCCAAGACAGACTATCAACTGAGAATCGGGATCGAGCCGCACGCCGTATTTCTTGAAGTACTTGCTGGCCACCTCGCGTCGCAGATTGGCGATGCCGTTCGATTTGCTGTAGCCATGGCTCTTTGGATCGCGGGCCGCCTCGGCCAGCTTGTCGATCACCAGATCCTCGGGCGGGTCGGACGGGTTGCCCATGCCCAGGTCGATCACATCGGCGCCAGCCCGCCGTTTCTGGTAGAGGAGCGAGTTGATTTGCCCGAACATGTAGGGCGGCAATCGCTTCACGCGCTGAGCGGGCTCCACGTGGAATGGCTCGTTGTTGCCGGTCTGGTCATCAACGGGGCTGGCCCGCTCGTCATCTGGCTGATTTGGACTCATCGCGATCGTAGAAAAAGTAATGTTTGTCTCTTGTTCCCAAGCTCTACTTGGGAACGCACCTTCTGGAAGCTCCGCTTCAAAGTCCTACCTTGAAAGCTCGAACTTCCGGTACGGTTGCGAAGCAGAGCTTCGAGAACGTCGGTTACCAAGCAGAGCTTGGGAACCAGTAAGTGTACCGGCTGTCCACTGCTGGACAAGTCGCTAGATCCGCCGTGGTGGGCCAGCAGTGCCAACCGTCAGACTCTTACCGAGCCCGAGCGGTTCGCGGTGTGGCTGCCGATTTGCCCTTCACAGCTTGCCCCGGGGATTGGGATGTTCCGGCCAGAAAATTATCGATCCGGGCTCGCTCTTTGATCGCTTCATATTCTTGACTCATTGCCAGTCGCAACTTTTTCTCAAAAATGTCGCGGTAGATCATCTGTTCGACTTCGGCAAATTCGACGTTGACCGGCTCCGTGGTACCTTCGCAGAATAATATGACATAGTGCTGGCCCGACTGAATCACGCCCGAAAGCTCGCCCGGCTTCAAGGCAAAGGCTTGCTCCTCGAGCAGTGGCTGCCCGCCATGGCGCCGGATCAGCGGAACTTCGCCCTGGCGGCTGCGGCTGCCCGCCTCGACCGAGTACTCCTCGGCCAACTTTCCGAAAAATTCTACCGTCAGGTTCTTGCGCGCCTTGTCCCACACCTCTTGGGCCCGCCGCTGATTGCTCATCACAATCGCGCGGCACCGTACCCGCGGACCATAGTTGGCCTCGAAACCCTTTTGCATGTCTTCTTTGCTTACCGTGACTTTGCCCTGGGTCAACTTCTTGAGTGAGGCCGACGGCCACACCGAGTCACGGATATAAACGCTCTCTGCGATCCCTTGATCTCGGGTCG
>CAUYYY010000120.1:0-6575 GCA_963577165.1 Planctomycetota bacterium
TCATCGTCGTGACCGATCGAGGGCAAATAAAAGTTTTCGAAATTGGAACCGACGACGGCACCTCACCGCTCGTACTCATAGCAGAACGGGCCGCCACCGACGACGAGCCGAAGATCCATTTCACCGCACTTGTCGGTGATCAACTTTGGGTCGCCGATACCGACTTGGCAAAGCTTGTTGTCCAAGCGGCCGGCGGGCGGCTGGCCTCTCATCCGTTTGATCAACGGTTTGAAGGGGACGCGTTCGACTACCCTCTCCAAATGATCGGCGAATTGCTCATCGTCGTGCGACGTCCCACGGGGCAGGCCGGCTGGTTTGTTTCGGCGCTCGATACCCAAAGTGGCCGCACTGTGTGGGAAACCCGGGTCGCCGTCCCGCCCGCCGGTTCACCCTGGGTCAGCATGTCACCACCGAGAATCACCGTGGCAAATTCGGCCGGGGCACTATTTCGGTTGGACGCTTTGGCGATCCAGCAACGGGTCCAAGATCAGCCCCTGACAGCCAGGGCACAAAAAAACAGCCCCGTCCTGGCCGCCCGAATTGACCTCGACGATGGTCGAATCGTTTTCACGGCCGCAAAAGGATCCGATACGGTGCTTGTCTACAATCCGTCGGCCAGTTCCAATGCGCTAGAGTGGCGGCGCCTGCCGGACCAATTGACCTGTGTCCCCTCCGCGTTTCAAGACGCCCTGATCGCACCGATGCGCAACGGTCAGGTGTTTTGGATTGATCCGAGCACCGGCCAGCAGCGTGGCACACCATTTCAACCGACGCTTACTCCCGGTAAATCTCTTCCGTGGCACACGGCGACGGTCATGGGTGATAACGCCGATGCCTTGGTGCTCGCCGACGGACGAACAAAGCTCTACCTTGTGGGTGTCGTTTTGGGTACCGGAGCCAATCCATCTCAGTTGGTCGCACGAGCCGAGTCGGATGAATTGGCCGTTCCGCTCGTCTCGGGCGTTGCCGTCGTCGGATCGGTTGTCTCCGTGGCGGACGCCGAGAACTTCCTGATGTCGTTCGCGTTGCCAGATCTAAAAATAGGTCCGCGCACGAATCTCAATGCGTCCGTCGCCTGGGGGCCGCGTCGCATTGGCGATTATGTCCTGATCGCGACCGCACAAAACGAGTTGCTCTGTTTCGGTAAGACAGGTGATCTGCTCTGGCGCATTCCGCTCAGCGAGGGTCCGCTCGCTGGAGATCCGCTCGCTGAAGACAACGATTTTATCCTGGCTACGAAGTCTGGAACTGTTAGCCGTATCAGTGCACAGTCGGGCCAACAACGCAACAAGGTGAACCTCGGACAGCCTTTGGCTAGCGGACCCGTGCCCTTCGGCAAACAATGGGTTCTTGTTGGGCACGACGGAACACTTTTAGTGATAGACCGAGCAACGGGGTCCTGAAATTGCCCGCCTACAAGATAGTTGATGTTCGCCGAGCGCGGAGCGAGACAGCGGGTCGACGCCGAGCTTCGCGAGCCTCGCTGTGGTGCGCACTGAGCTTCACCGTCGCTCTGTTGTCATTCATGCTGGGGTCATTCACACCGGCTTGGGCGGAAGACCGCCTTATCGACCAGGAGCCGACCGATCGCATCACCTTGCGCGGGGCCGATGCAGGGCAAATAGTCGAAGTGGTTGCGCTCCAGCCACAGCAGCGCCGTTTGGCCGCCAATCTGCGACCGACGGATAAACTTCGTGTGCGACTGGTGGATAAGCCGACCCTTGAGTTTGAAATCCAAGGCTCTTTGATCGAAAAGGTCGAACTCTTCGAGCAACGCGTATTTGCCGAGGCAGAGTTGTTTTCGAGTGAGGGAAAATTCGATCAGGCTTTCGATAACTTTACCTACTTATTGAGTAACTACCCGGAAACCTCCGGCTTGAAAGAAGCCATCGAAAGCTTCTTACTGCGCGAAGCGGCGGCGACGTTCCGTGCCAAGGATTACGATCGCTCGCTGATGGGTCTGCTTGAACTCTATAAGCGAAATCCTCACAGCGCGGCCTTGGCCACGAGTTTCGATCGTGTGGGCGATCGCCTTATCAGCCAATATGTCGATAAAAAGGCCTACGAGCAGGCGCGCGGTGTGCTCCGTCTGCTGATCGACAAGTTTCCGAACCACTCCTATCAAAAACTTGCGGACTGGAAACAGCGATTGATTCTGGAGGCCGAATCCCATCTTGCCAGAGCTCAGAGTCACGCTGCCGCTGGGCAATTTCGCGAGGCAAGCCGGGCCATCGGACGCGCAACCAACATCTGGCCCGAGTTGCCCGGCGTCGACGAGATCAAAGCCCGTATTCAACACGAATATCCGCAGGTTGTTGTCGGCGTCACGACCGCCGCGCTCGAGCAGCCAACCAGCCGCATGGACGATTGGGCGTCGCGGAGAACGAACCGCTTATTACGGCGAACCTTGGTCGAATTGGTCGGCTACGGATCGGAAGGTGGTATCTATCTTTCTCCGCTGGGCGAATTGTCTCAGGATGTCTCGGGCCGTCAGATTACGATCCAGCTCAATGACGCCATTGCGTGGTCGAGTGGAGCCGGTGTTCTCACCGGTCATGATGTGGCACGCAAGCTTTTGGCCCTCACCGACCGATCTCGCATAGACTATGACCCCGATTGGACCGAAGTATTCGGGGGCGTCTCGGTCCATGACATTTTCCAAGTGCGAATCGATTTACGCCGAGCCCATGTGCGGCCCGAGGGTTTGCTGGAGATCAGCGTCGATGGAACCGACACGTTCTCTGACCTCTCTAGCAGCGGGCCCTACTTTCTGAGCGAGCGCAACGAAAAGGAAGTCACTTACCGAAAAAATGATCATTATTTTGCCGCGACGCCGACCCAGCTTAAGGAGATTGTCGAAGTCCAATTCCCCAACGCGCAGTCGGCGGTGTCGGCACTGCGACGCGGCGAAATCGATGTGCTGGAGTACGTGGCGCCTCGATCTCTCCACGTCTTGCGAGCAGATCCGGATATCGTCGTCTCGAACTACGCGCTGCCTACGGTTCATGTGTTGATTTCCAACGGCCGCAGTCCGCTCATGAAAGTCCGCGAGGTTCGCCGCGCTGTTGCCTATGGAATCAACCGTCGTGCCGTGCTCCAGCAGTTAATTCTTGCTGGGAAATCGGTGCCCGGATTCACACAGATTAGTGGTCCTTTTCCGGTCGGCGCCGGCCTGAACGATCCGATCGGTTTCGCCAGCGACAGCCAACTTTCTCCGCGGCCCTACGAACCCCGTTTGGCGCTGATCCTAGGAAACGTGGTTCGACAAATCTGGGCGAAAACCACGGTCTCTCAGGAAGAAATAATCTCTCAGGAAGAAAACGAAAACGAGTCTCCCCACCGCGCTGCCCGGCCGCTGATCTTGGCGTATCGAGCCAATGAGATCGCCCGCACGGCTTGCGAAACATTTCGCTATCAACTCGAACTGGTAGAAATTCCCTGCCAGCTCAAAGAGCTCCATTCCGGTGACTTGTCGGACGGGACGCTCCAATACGATCTACTTTACGCCGAATTGGCGACGTGGGAGCCCGTAATTCAAGCCCATCGTCTCCTGGGGCCGGACGGCTTAACAGGCATTTGTAGCCCCTACATGAGCCTGGCATTACGCAAATTGGACGAGGCTCGCAACTGGCGCGAAGTCCGCAGTCGGCTGCGAGCTGTTCACCGAATCGCGTATGACGATTTGGCAGTCATACCACTCTGGCAAACGGTAAATTCTTTCGCCTATCGAAAACACCTGACCGGGGTCGGCGACCATCCCGTCGTGCTCTATCAGAACGTCGAGAACTGGAAGTTTCGTAACATTTCAGCCAAGTGAAATACTGCTCGCGAAACAGGAAATGAAACCGCAGATGGACGCGGATGAACGCAGATGAAAAAAGGTCAAATGCAGAGGACGCCGAGGCGAGGAGAGCCGCAGAGGAGAGTTTTCTTATCCTTCCTCCTTTGCGTCTCTGCGCCTTTGCGTGAGTCATTCTTTGGTTGCGGTCAGCGGCCGTGCTGCGCTCCTCTGCGGTTGAAATCATTTATTGTTGTGTTTCTCATGGCTATCTTGGCTGCCGACACATCTTTTGCCCAGACGTCATGGGAGATGACGCCCTACAAAATCGATATCCTCGTCGCGATTGAGCAGCAAGCGGAATTGAGCGGACACACGGCGTCCGATCTGCTGGCGGGCCTTGCTCAGCGCATCGACGCGGTCGTCGGCCCGATGTGGAAAGTCTCCGTCCGCCGGGCAGAGCCCGAACTGCGATGGCGGATGCTGCAATCGCTTGATCGCCTTACCACGAATATCATCACGCCCGAGCAGTTGAGCCTGGACAAGGTTCTCCTGGTGGGCATTCGCACGGCGCCGGGCCGATTCGTGGTCGAGGCCCGCGATTTCGACTGCCGAACGCGCCGCTGGAGCTCGACGCAAACGGTCTCCGTGCGTCAAACACTCGCGCTCAGTGACAGTCTGTTTCGCGCGCTCTGCAAGGCATTCACCCCCATCGCGAAAATTCAGTCCGATGCGGAAAAGGGTATCTTGTTGAATGCCCGGGCAAGCGGTATTCTGCCCTCCGACCCGGAACTCGTTTGGCTGCGAACGGGCGACGTTATGATTCCGATACTTCGGCGGAATGATCGCGATGGGAATCCCAAAAAGAACGGCATCCAGGAAGTGCCCTGGACGTTCCTGGTCGTGGGGGATGTTCGCACTCCAGGCGAAATGACCTGTCAGGTCCACAGCGGCACGCGCAATCCGCTCAACATACGTCGTCGTGGTCGTATCGAACAACTGGCGATTGCGGTCAATACGTCCGAATCCCCCACACGTCTGCTGCTGCGATCACGCACCGAGCCAAGCGTCGTGTTGACTGGCTACGAAGTCTACACCAGCAGGCCGGGTGAAAAGAAAACTCGCTTTGTGGGACTGACCGAGCGCGACGGCGGCATCTGGCTCGCTCCCGACGATCAGGTCCTTCACATACTGTTCGTGAAGAACGGCGGCCAGCTACTGGCCCGCCTGCCTGTCGTGCCGGGACTTACGGCGGAAGCGGTGGCACCGATTCCGAACGACGAACCCCGGCTGCAGGTCGAAGGAAGTCTCAAAGGACTGCGGATGAGCATGGTCGATTTGGTCGCGCGTCGCGAGATACTCATGACGCGAATTCGCCGCAAACTTATGGAAGGCGATCACGAGGTCGCCGAGAACTACTTCGACCAATTGGTCCAACTGCCGACGCGCAAGCCGTTTACCCAGCAAGTTGACCAACTCAGGACGAGCAGCGATTCCAGAGATCCTCGTGTCCAGGCCCAAATCGATCGGATGTTTATCGACACGCGCAATCTGCTGGCCAAGTTTCTCGATCCGCAACAGATCAGCGATCTACGCACAGAAATGATCCGAGCCAAGCGTGGTGGTTAAGAATCCGCGACAAAATAAATTGGTCGTTTTTTGTATTCCAAATTCCGAAAACCGTTATTCACTCAAAACGATTATGCCCTCGACTCCCAACACACTGATCGCACCACGGTTTCTGTTTCGTTTTTCGGTTCCGCTTGGTTTTCGCAAGCAGCTCTGGTCGGCCGAGGGCATCCGCCTGGAACCGAAATACCGTCTGCTGCCGCTGGGCGAGCTCGACGAAGAGCGGCAAATGGCCGACATGCGAATGGCATGGAACACGTCGGGTATCGGATTCACACTGCGCGTCGAAGGCAAGCGGCAGCCGCCCTGGTGTCGGGAATCTCGTTTGGAAGATAGCGACGGGCTGCAACTGTGGATCGATACCCGTGACACGCAGACGATTCACCGGGCCACACGATTTTGCCACCGCTTCGTCTTTCTGCCGGCCGGCGGCGGAAGGAAATCCGACCAGCCGGTGGCCGATCAATTGATTGTCAATCGTGCGCGGGAGAACGCCCGAGCGGTGCGGCCGCGCGAGTTGCAGGTCCGCAGCGAAAAACGGACCAACGGATATTTGCTCGAAGGGTTCATTCCGGCCGTTTCGCTCGGCGGTTTTGATCCGGCCGACCATCCGCGGCTAGGGTTCACCTACGCCGTAACCGACCGCGAATTGGGCCTGCAAACGTTCAGCGTTGGCCCGTCGTTTCCGTATCCAGAGGATCCGAGCACCTGGGCCACGTTGGAGTTGGTAGAATAGTGAGTTGAAACTTACGACAGCCGGAAGAAAGCACCCCGGCTGCTCTATTACCAGCAACTGAAACCCCTTCGTTAGCAGCCGGGGTGCTGGTAGATTGTTTCCCCGGCAGAAGGAGCCTCGCCACGGCCAATCAGAAGAAAAAATCGAAATCGGGCTCGGACCAAAAGCACGATAACGAGCGGGAGATCGGTCAGAACCGAAAAGCGAGGCACGACTACGAGGTGCTCGACACGCTCGAATGTGGTATTGTGCTGGTCGGTTCCGAGGTAAAAAGTCTGCGCACCGGTCGGTTGTCGCTCGACGAGGCGTATGGGCGAATGAAAAACAACGAGGTTTGGCTCATCGGCTGCGACATTCAAGAATACACGTATGCCCACCGGTTGAATCACGATCCGCGTCGTCCGCGCAAACTGCTGCTACATCGTCGCGAGA
>CAUYYY010000121.1:0-6561 GCA_963577165.1 Planctomycetota bacterium
TGCCGCCGATCTTCAGCAGGTCGTGGCGCTTATCCCCGCATCGTCCCAGGAGCTGTCTTGGCGGATGAAACAAGTTGAGGCTGACCTGACCGGCGATCAAAAAGTGACACTCACCGTCGATCCAACGTCCGTCGCAGACGCACTGGTCACGTCGGGTCTCGTTCGAGAGGTCCGGCTCTGGGAACACCCGCTACGAACGATTTCTCGACAACGGGCACTTTCTCAACAACAGGCGAAGGACGAACAAGTTCGCGAGCGGGCGGTGGGCGAGTTTGGCATTTACACGCAGCGACCGAAGCTGTGGAAGGGCAGAGTACTGCACTTTCAAGGCACACTCGACGGCCCGGACGGGGCCAAGTTCTTTTATCGAGAACTACGGGGGCTTTCCGATGTGCAGATTCAAGAGGCCAATAAAGGCCCCCGTGAGAAAATTGTTATCTCGTTTGCAAAAATGCACGCCAGTTATTGGCTGGGCATTGCAACCTACGATTCCGGCATGCACGAGGCCAGCATCGACTATTTGAAAAAACGAACGCTTGAGACGAATCCTCAGGGCCCCTGGACCGAAAGCGCCCAGTATAATCTGGCCAGGGCACTGGAAGCTCTCGATCGCCATGATGAGGCCATTGCCCTCTACGAATCGGACACCTCGGTCCAAAATTACGGAAACCGTCTGCGGGCAAAGTGGCTCAAAGAGAAGACTTTCCCGCCTCTTAGCCAGAGCCGCCAGGCCGAGAAAGATTTCAGCACCCCGGCTGCTGATGAATAAGCCACAGAACATGTCTCGTGAAAGAGCAGCCGGGGTGCTTACAATTGTCTTATACCTAATTCGCCAGATCAGGAAAGCACTCGCACGCCTATGCACCAATTCTTCGTTCGCCGCTGGTTTCTGCTCGCGCTGGGTGCAGCGATCGCTTTAGGCTTTCTGTTTCCTGGTGCGCTGTCAGAGTTCACTGACCAGATACGGACCGAGCCGATCGTCGCCGTGGTCCTGTTCGTGATGATGCTCCCCTTGGAAATCACCGCGATGGGGCGGGCGTTCCGCCGCCCAGGCCCGGTGGCTTTGGCTGTCGCGGTCAACTACGGTTTGCTGCCGCCGTTCGCCTGGCTGGTGAGCAGGGCTCTGCCGGCCCACATGTCGGATATTGCGATCGGTCTGGTCGTCATGGCGTCGATCCCCTGTACACTGGCGTCCGCAGCTGTGTGGACCCGTCGGGCAGGCGGAAACGACGCGGTCGCCATTCTTGTCACGCTCATTACCAACGGCGCCTGCTTCCTCGTCACGCCCGCGTGGCTCCTGCTGTTGACCGGCACCAAAACCGAAATCGATTTCGGCCTGCTCGTCGGGCGGCTGGCGCTGATTGTCGTGCTGCCCATGGTCATCGCCCAACTTTTCCGTCTTCGCCTGCCGGTGGCGCGGTGGGCAACGGCCAACAAGATTCCGCTCGGTGTACTGGCTCAATGCGGCATACTTATCATCGTCCTGATCGGTGCCACCCGTGCCGGCGTCCAGCTCTCCAGCACCGAAAATGGGAGCCTTGGTCTGCTCGGTACGGTCCTGTTGTTTGTCATGACGGTTGGCGTCCATGTCTCCATGCTCTGGCTTGGCCACTTCCTATCGCGGCGGCTGCGAATGGACCGTGCGGACCGCATCGCGGTCGGCTTTGCGTCGAGTCAGAAAACGATGATGGTCGGCCTTTACGTTTGCCTGACCTATTATGACCATGTTCCGCTGGCCATTCTGCCGATGGTGGTTTACCACGTCGGCCAGCTACTGATCGATACGCTGGTCGCGGATCGTCTCCGCATGGGATAGTAGCCGCTCGCCGCGGCGAGCGGCTGCCAACGCTTGTATCGCTCTCCCCTTGCTGGCTTGACAGGCCGAGGGTAGAATAGGCGGCCCGTGTTGTGTAATTTCCTTTATGGAGCCCTCAAGCGTGCTTGGGACAAGAGACTCTGATCATGAAAGATGGTATTCACCCCAACTATATCGATACCACAGTCAAGTGCGGCTGCGGTAATACGTTCACGACGCGGAGCACGCGGAAAGAACTGAAAGTCGATATTTGTAACGCCTGCCACCCATTCTACACGGGCAAGCTCAAGTTCGTCGATACGGCAGGCCGCATAGAGAAATTCAGAAACAAGTTTGCTGGGGCTAACTACGCCAATCTAAAAGGCAAGAAAAAGGCCGCCGACCAGTAGCTACGCTGAATCAAACACGAAGGACGAGAGCACATGCAGGCCGAATCGGCCCCGAGCATTGGCTGTCGTCCTTTTTGATTTGTCGTCCGGTAGCTAAAGCCGCCATTCTGTTTTCCTGCACTCGGTCTGGTTCCTCATTATGCGTAAATTGCTTGACGACAAACTGAAGCGATTCGAAGAACTCGAAAATCGGCTCGTCGATCCCGAGGTACTCGGTAATCCTTCTAAAATGGCGGCTGTTGCCCGTGAACATGGTGCGCTCACCCGCCTGGCCACCAAGTACCGACGGTTCAAGCAGCTCAACGCAGAGATCGCCGAAGCAACGGAAATGATTCAGGGCAGCGACCTCGAAATGCGAAAGTTGGCCGAAATCGAGTTGCCCGAGCTCAAAGGGCAGCGCGAGATACTCTGGAACGATCTGCTCGAATTAACGATCGGCGGCGAAGACGCGAACCGATCGCGTTGCGTCATGGAGATTCGCGGCGGGACCGGTGGAGACGAAGCGGCTCTGTTCGCGCGAGACTTATACGAAATGTACAAACGACATTGCGAAAAAAAAGGCTGGAAGATGGAGATCCTCAACCACAGTCCGACCGAACTCGGCGGCTTCAAAGAGATTTCTGTCGCGCTTGAGGGTGAAGGTGTTTACCGGGAAATGCAGTACGAAAGCGGTGGACATCGTGTGCAGCGCGTGCCCGACACCGAAACCCAAGGCCGCATCCACACCTCGGCCGCGACCGTCGCCGTGATGCCCGAGCCGGAAGACGTAGAAATTGAACTCAAACAGGACGACTACCGCAAAGATATCTATCACGCCAGCGGACCCGGCGGTCAACATGTAAACAAAACGGCCTCTGCGATCCGACTGACGCATCTGAAAACGGGAATGGTCGTGGCGATCCAAGACGAAAAAAGCCAGCACAAAAATTTTGCCAAAGCGCTCCGTGTGCTCAAGACCCGGCTTTACGAGGCGCGACGGCAGGAAGAGCATCAAAAGCGGGCGGACGAACGAAAAAGTCTGATCGGGTCGGGCGACCGAAGTCAAAGAATTCGCACCTACAATTTTCCGCAAAACCGCATCACCGATCATCGAATTAACCTGACGATCCACAAGCTGGATCAGGTCCTAGCCGGTGACGTGCAGATTTTGACCGACGCCCTGATTGAGTACGATCGTCAGCAGCTGCGTGATTCAATGGGCGCTATTGACTGAATGAAAGAGTTGAAAAGTTTAAGAGTTGAATCGAGTCCTTGACTTTTTAACTCTTCAACCCTATTGCTCCGTCGCTGTTTTGCTTCCAACGGCTTTCGCATGGATGTTACCATGACCCAAGATCAGCCCTGGACGATCGGCCGCTTGCTCGGATGGACCGCCGACTATCTCAAGCAGCACGGCGCCGAAAGCCCACGGCTAGATGCCGAGATTCTGCTGGCCGAGGCCCGAGGCTGTCAGCGGATTGAGCTCTACACGGCCTACGACGAGCTGGCCAGCGACGAAATACGAATCGCCTTTCGAGAATTGGTGCGGCGGCGTAGCGAAGGCACACCGGTGGCCTACCTCGTCGGACGGCGCGAGTTCTATTCGCTCGACTTCCGTGTCACGCCCGACGTGCTGATCCCCCGACCCGAGACCGAGCATCTTATGATCGCCGCGCTTGATCGGGCCAAGCAATCCTCGTTCCCCAACGGGATCGCGATCGCCGACGTCGGTACGGGCAGCGGGGTCATCGCAATTTGCTTGGCAAAAAACCTCTCCAAGGCACGGCTGACCGCTACCGATATCAGTGCGGCGGCGCTCCAGGTCGCTGCTGAAAATGTTGCGCAGCACGATGTCGCCGGGCGGGTAGAATTGGTCGAAAGCGACCTGCTTGCCGCCGTTTCAGCTGACCACCGCTATGACATCATTGCCAGCAATCCACCATACGTTCGTGCTGATGAAATGGACGTCTTGCCACCCGACGTACGTGACTACGAACCACGTCAAGCCCTGTTGGCTGGCTCGACGGGCACCGAACTGATTGAGCGCCTTACCACCGAGGCCGCCGAGCGGCTGGTCCCAGGCGGCTGGCTGCTTCTGGAAATAAGTCCTACGATAGTCGTTGCGGTCGAGGCGATATTTGAAAAAGACGACCGCTTTGACCGACATGGCACGATCAAAGATCTGGCCGGACTACCTCGCGTTATCCAAGCACAGAGGCGGATGGGCTAGACTGTTACGATCTATCTCCTCATGAGGATTACGAGTCACATGGAAGTTTTATGTATCGAAGGACCTGCTCGATTGCGTGGTGAAGTCGCCGTCAGCGGTGCGAAGAACGCAGCATTGCCCATCATGGCCGCCTCTCTTTTGGCAGACGGTCCGATCACTTTGGAAAGAGTGCCCGAGGTGACCGACGTCACCACGCTCATCGAGTTGCTCACCCATCTTGGAATGCGTGTGCTGCGCTTGGCTGACGGTGTGGTGCGAATGGAAACGATCGATCCGTCGCGATACCGCGCGACACCCGATCTGGTACGTCGAATGCGGGCCAGCTTCTGCGTCTTGGGGCCGCTGCTGGCCCGGCGCGGCCGGGCGATTGTGCCGCTTCCTGGTGGTTGCAATATCGGCGCGCGACCGGTCGATTTGCATTTGAAAGGTTTGGCGGCACTCGGAGCAGACATTCGGATCTCCGCCGGCCGCGTGATTGCCCGCGCGCGACGACTTCGCTCAGCAACGATCAACCTCAGAGGTCCCCACGGGCCAACCGTAACCGGCACGGCGAATGTCCTCTGTGCCTCGGTTTTGGCCAAGGGCAATACGATCATCGCCGGTGCGGCGACAGAACCAGAGATTGTCGACCTGGGCAGATTCCTGATCGGACTCGGCGCCCAGATCGAGGGCCTCGGAACGGATGAGCTTGCGATCCGCGGTGTTGATCAACTTGGCCCGGCCCGTCACCGCATTATTCCTGATCGAATCGAGGCGGCCACGCTATTGATCGCGGCGGCCATCTCTGGCGATTGCGTCACGGTTCGTGACCTGAACGCCGAACACCTGCAGGCGGTTCTGGGCGTCTTATCCGCGGTTGGCTGCCAACTAAATGTTCAGCACGACCGCATTCGGATCGACCGCCCCGGCCGGCTTCTACCCATCGACATTGTGGCTACGCCGTACCCTGGCATTGCATCCGACGTACAGCCTCAGCTCGTGACACTACTCACACTGGCCGACGGTACAAGTTCTATTTCCGACGAGGTGTTTCCGAATCGCTTCGCCTATGGTTCGGAGCTTCGTCGATTTGGCGCATCGGTTCGTCGAACCGGACGTGGCGTGCAAGTCGAAGGTTGCTCCCGGCTCCGTGGTACGCAAACTTTGGCGCACGATCTTCGAGGCGGTGCGGCGCTGTTGCTCGCCGGGCTCGCTGCCGAGCAAACCACTCTGCTTGGCGGAATGCATCACATCGATCGCGGTTACCAGCGATTCGATGAAAAACTGCGGCAGCTCGGAGCACACGTTGAGCGGCGGCTGCCGACGTGTGGGCCACATGCCCGACTGGTTCCCGTCGACGATCGCCTTGAGACCGTTGTCTGACGTGTCCGAGTCGCCGCAGACTCAAGAAACACGAATGATCCGCCCGGTGACCTCAAATTCCGGCGGATCGACCGCTTCCGGGCCCGTCCCTTCGTCCAGGCAGGTCCGGTTCCTGCCTTGTTTCTTCGCAGCCCGAACGGCGCGCCGCAGGCGTTGATACAGCGTGTCGGTCGTGTCGTCATTGAGCACCTCCGTCACACCACAACTTATCGTCAATTCGAATTCGTCGCCGCCGAGTTCGAACGTTGATTCCGCGATCGTCTGACGAATTTGTTCGATGGTGCTCGTCGCCGCGCGCGGGCCGGTATCGGCCATGAACGTCACAAACCGCTGTCCATCGAAGCGGGCTACCACGTCCTGTCCTCGATCACCCTGCACCATCTCTTCAAAAAACGATGCGAAGGATGCCAGTAATTTGTCACACGCGACCGCACCAAATCGCTCTAACAGGCGGGCGAAGCGATCGATGTCGATCATCGCACAACTGATCTGGCATACTCGATTCGGGTCGTCGCGCCAAAGGTCGTCGAAAAGTCGTTCCAATCCGGTTCGATTGTGAACGCCGGTCAGTGAGTCGAATAAAAGATTTTTGTCGAGTTCGGGCAGCCGGTTCTCCGCTTGGACAACGGTCAACAGAGATTCCTGCATCCGATCGCGGAGCAAATGGGCCAAGTCGATGAGCTTGCGTGTCTCGCCAATCAGACGTCGACAACCAGCCGACAAGTCCGATTCAAAATCCAAATGATCTATGTTGCTGCATGTCGTCTCGATCTGGGCCGTTTGTT
>CAUYYY010000122.1:0-6466 GCA_963577165.1 Planctomycetota bacterium
GTTTCTGATCTTGTAACTCGATTTTGTGCTGGCAACCATCGAATCGCTCCTTCTTAGGGTAGGGTACATCCGTTTATGCCCTCCTTGCGCTGGTTATGAAGCGATGGTTCACGCTTGTTTTGAAGGAATTGTTCGACAAGGCCCTAGTATTTCGTCAACATTGTGGATCTTATTGCTGAAGTACTTGTCGGCGAAGCACTTGAATCGCTTGGTACCGTTCAGGTTGCGGGCCTGGCCACGGTCGTTCAATCCACGAGGGGGGGGTGCCGCAACGTTACTGAGTTCATTGGCGCGCTGCGAACGCGAGAAAGAGAGAATTCGAGATGACGCACGTAGTTTGCGAGCCGTGCTTCGCCTGCAAGTACACCGATTGCGTAGTCGTTTGCCCCGTGGAGTGTTTCTACGAAGGTGAACAGATGCTTTACATTCATCCGGATGAATGCATCGACTGCGAAGCTTGCGTACCGGAATGTCCGGTCGAGGCGATTTTCCATGAAGACAACGTGCCGGAAGAGTGGCAGGCGTTTACCGAGCTGAACGCCGAAATGTCTCCGCAGTGCGAAGTCATCACCGAAAAGAAAGAGCCGCTCGTCGAGGATTAGGCAAGGGCGTGATCTGATACATAGCAGCCGCTCGCCGCGGCGAGCGGTTGGGTGCGGGATAGACCGCCTGCTCGGACCAAAAGGTGAATGCTCAGATCGTCTACTTCAGTTCAACCGACCAGTAGGCGCTGTTCAAAAAGTTTTTCCAACTCTTATATTTCCGGTTGCCAAGCTTGATCGCCATCGTAGGGCATTGCTTTGGCTTGACGGGCTGACACATCAGTTTTAGATGCGCCTCCTTCGGCGTACGCCCACCCTTCTTGACATTGCACCGGACGCAGGCACAGACCACATTGTTCCACGTCGTCTTGCCCCCGCGGCTGGTCGGCAGCACGTGGTCGAGGCTCAATTCGCTCGTCGTAAATTTCTTGCCGCAATACTGGCAGTGATTGCGATCTCGGGCAAAAATGTTCCGTCGGTTAAGACGGACGGTCTGCCGCGGAATACGATCGTAGAACAGCAGGCGGACGACACGAGGCACCTGGATTTCAAAATTCACACTGCGTATCCAGTCTTCGTCCGGCTCTTTGAACTCCGACTTAAGTTCGCTGATCTCGCGCCACGACGTAAAGTTGTAGTTCGCGTATTGGCCATCCTCGATGTGGATGACTTCGGCCAAATCTTTCAGCAACAAAGAGAATGCCCGCGGCACATTACAGACATGGACCGCCATGTAGGAGCGGTTCAATACGAGCACGCTTGAGCTTAACGCACTGGATTGCGCGACCGGCATAAACGGCCTCCGGAGCGTTTTCATGGGGACATTCCCTCCACTTACGCCGCCTGTCGAGTACTCGACAGGGGCGGTCAATACGTCGAAGTGCTATCAAGCGGGAAACGGCGATCGTCATGACCCGTTTCGATCCACAACCCTCTTCGATCGCAGAGACGATTCACATCCGAGGGTGTAACTGTCCATCCTAGTCGACCAGACGGCGTACGACTAGGTAAGTCACGGATAATAATCGACCTGAATACTGTAGGCAGCGCCCGCAGCTTGCCGGCCGTGGCGGGTTGCGTAGCGTTGCGCCGGAGTGGAACGCGTGGTCCCGGCGGTGCGGAACGGCACCCGCCACGGCCGGCAAGCTATGGCACGTTCCCTACAGGGCCTACGGACCTAACATGCTTCAGACGGCTCTGTTGTTACGCTTTTTAATAATAAATGCCGAGATTGGGTTGTCAGCGGTCGTCGATTGTCATTACGATGAACAGTGGCGTGTACACGACATATCTGTCCGAGACAGAAGATCATGCCGTGCGATCGATCGGCGAGCGGCGCCAACAAGTTATTTAACCATCCGACGTACGTCTACGTTTTAAGTTGAGGGTGTAGTTTGATGATTCATTACACTTGCGATTGCTGCCAGCGACGACTCGATCCGCAGTCCGATTTGCGGTATGTGGTCAAAATGGAAGTCTATGCGTCGCTCGATCCGCTGGAAGATATGCTCGACGACGAGAGCGACCACCTGCAAGAGATCCAAGACATTCTCGAACGCTTGGACGACGCTGAGGATCCGCTGATTGGCGACGACGTCTACCAGCAGATGCGTTTCGACGTCTGCACCGATTGTCGACGAAAATTCCTGCGGAGCCCACTCGGACGACGCGAGACCCAACCCGTCAACTTCAGTGAGAACTAGAGTTCCGTCAGCAGCAGAACCAGGAAGCTTACGCATCCGGCTCGCCAGCCTTATGAGTCCACAGGTGCCGCCGACTGAACCGTCCAACAACTGACTCCTGCTCCCTGTCTCCTGCCCCATGAGCCGTCCCGTTCGTCGTCGGCCCGGTCGGCCGCTGATCCTCGCTGCCGCGGTTTTGGCACTGATGGCTGTCCGCGCTTGGCAGTGGTCCGCGCGGCCCGTACCACCGCAGCGCCTCGACGAAGGCGTCTATCAGGTCGAGCGTGTGGTCGACGGCGATACGCTTCTGCTCACCAACCATGCGCGAATTCGTCTCAAGGGCATCGACACGCCCGAAACGGTCAAGCCGGATCACCCCGTCGAGCGTTGGGGCCCTGAGGCGGCCGAGTTTACCCGGCAGTTTGTTTCCGGCGGCGAGATTCGCTTGCAGTTCGATCGCGAGCGAAAAGATAAATACGACCGGTTTTTGGCATACGTATGGGTCGAGGACCAACTTCTCAACGAAGCGCTGGTGCGAGCCGGCCTGGCCCACGCCGTGACCTTCTTCCCGATCTCCCCGGCAATGAAGCGACGACTTTTGGGGGCCCAAGAGGAGGCTCGGGCCGCGCGGCGCGCCATCTGGTCTGAGCCGTTTGAGCCGTAGGCCGTCACGACCACGTTTAGGGACGGCTTATCAATGACTCCGGCATTCTATACGACTCCGGCATTCTATACTCGAGGAAGGGTTTAGGGTTCAGGTATTAGGGTTAAACTTTGTCCCGAAATCCTGAACCCTGAATCCTGAACCCCAAAAACATGTAAGCAGGAGTTATTCACCGGCCGGTCCTTACCGGGTTAAAACAGGCCATCCGGTAGCCGCTTTGGCTGCTCGCTAGCAAATTGCCCGCATTTCTGCGATTATAGACTGAGGGTGCGTCGGAAAACTCGGAGAAAACTCGGAAATGACGTTTGGGTGGCTGGGGCAGAGCCTAAGCGCCACCCCGTTTTTTCCGACGGGGGCGCATCGACCGAGTCTTATCTGCTGCTCGGCCAACCAGACCGATTCCCCGGCTGGGAAGCTGTCGAATGAGCGAAGTTCTTAATCTCCTGCGCAAGTTTTCCGATCACAGCGACGACTTCGTCTGCATTGCCTCGCTGCGTAGCGAGCCGGTGTATGTGAATCGTGCCGGGCGAGCGTTGCTCGGTCTACCTGACGATCACGACGCCACAAAGACCAAGCTACGCGACTACTTTACCGAAGAGACTTGGGTGAAGTTCCGTCAGTCGGCTTTGCCAGCTCTGAAAGACAAGGGCCACTGGGTCGGCCAGGGACATCTGTGCCATTTCAAAAAAGCGGAACATTTTGAGGTTCAGATCACGACCTTTCTGGTCCAGCATCCCAATAAGGGCCAGCCCATTTGCCTGATGACGATCGGCCGCGATCTGAGCGATCGGAAGCGCGCCGAGACCGCCGAGGTACTCAACAAGGCGATTCTGCAGGCGTCGATTGACCCGATCGTAACGGTCGACCACGAGGGTGCCATTACCGTATTCAATCCGGCCGCACAAAAAGTGTTCGGGCATTCCGCGTCCGAAGTGCTCGGCAAGCGGGCCGAAGATGTGTTGTTCCATTCGTCTGAAAGTGGCGAACAGGCTCGTGTCGAGCGGCATGTGGCGGTTGGCGAAGGATCGATGATCGGACAACGTACCGAATTGACCGGCGTCCGCGCCAACGGTGAAATCTTTCCCACCGAGACGACGATGACGATCAGTCGCGTGAAAGGGCTCCCCGTCTTCACTTTTTTCTCCGGGATATCTCCGATCAGAAAAAAGCGGAGATGGAACTCCGGCAGGCCAAAGAAGCGGCCGAGTCGGCTAGCCAGGCCAAAAGCATCTTCTTAGCCAGCATGAGCCACGAGATTCGTACGCCGATGAACGCCATCATCGGCATGACCGAGTTTGTCCTCGACACCGAGCTGACGCCTACCCAAAGCGACTATCTAGAAATGGTTCAGGAGTCGGGCGAGTCGTTGCTCACGCTGATCAACGACATCCTCGATTTTTCCAAGATCGAAGCCGGAAAGCTTGAACTCGATCCCATCCTGTTCGATCCGAGAAAAAATCTTGGCGACGCCATGAAATCGCTTGCTTTTCGGGCACACGGAAAACGGCTTGAACTCGCCTGCCGCGTTCGGTCCGACGTGCCCACGGCGCTGGTGGGAGACATGGGACGACTTCGTCAGATTGTCGTCAATCTGGTTGGCAACGCCATCAAGTTCACCGAACAGGGCGAGGTCGTGCTCGACGTCCGCTGCGAATCGAAAAACGAAAAGCAGACCAAGCTCCACTTTTCGGTCGTCGATACCGGCATCGGGATTCCCAAGGACAAGCAGAAGACAATCTTTGGCGCCTTCGCGCAGGCCGATACCACCACCCGTCGCCGCTTCGGAGGAACGGGACTCGGACTAGCCATCGCCTCTAAGCTCGTCTCCCTGATGGGCGGTCGCATCTGGGTTGAAAGCGAATTAGGTCGCGGTAGCACCTTTCATTTCACGGCTCGTTTCGATATTGCGCTAAGTCAGCAGGAAGAACTCGAACGCCAGCAATCCGCGGGCGTACGGGGCATGCCGGTGTTGGTCATCGACGATAGTGCAACGACCCGAGTCATTCTCGAAGAGATGCTGAGGAGTTGGGACACCAAGCCGATGGCGGTTTCTGATGAAGAGTCTGCGCTGCGCGAACTCAAACAAGCAAAGCAGCAAAGCAAACCCTATCGAGTGGTTCTAATCGACGATGATATGCCGGGCGCCGATAGCCTTGCGTTGGCGAGAAAAGTAAAAAGCGATCCGCAGCTCGACTGCGAAGTCATCATGATGCTCTCGGCCGGCCATCAGCTCGGCGTCCAACAGGAGTACGAGCGACATGGCATCGCCGGCCAATTAATCAAACCGATCAAACCGTCGGAGCTGCTCGAAGCGATCGCCCGAGTTACCGGCGTAACGATCGATGAGGCCGCCTTGCCCAAACCCTTGGTCCAACCAGCCGGGCGCACGGGTCCCTTGCGAGTCCTGGTTGCTGAAGACAGCTTGTTCAATCAAAAATTGGCAGTTGGGTTGCTCGAAAAACATGGGCATGAAGTAACGATTTCCGGTGATGGGAAAATGGCGATCGCGGTCTGGCAAAAGAGCGATTTCGACCTGATTCTGATGGACGTCGAGATGCCTGAAGTCGACGGCCTGGAAACAACCCAGGCCATTCGCCGATCAGAAAAGGAATCGGGCCGGCATATTCCCATTCTGGCCATGACCGCCCAGGCCATGAAAGGCGATCGCGAGAAGTGCCTGGCGGCCGGCATGGACGGGTATATTGCCAAGCCGATCCGTGTTCAGGAGTTGTGGCGAGCGATCGACAAGGTGGTTGGCGCCTCGGCCACACCCGGGGCAGGGCAGGGCGGTCCAACGTCGGCCGACGGATCGGTCGACTGGAACACAGCGATCGCCTCAACCGGTGGCGATCGTAAACTGTTGGGCGAAATTATCGAGGTCTTCCGCGGCGAAGCACCGCGACTGCTGGCCGACATTCAAAAGGCCGTCGCGGACCAAGACGCCGACGCACTGCGCCGCGCCGCGCACACCGTCAAAGGTTCGCTCCGTATGTTCGGTCACCAGCAAGCCACGGCCGTTGCCGAGGATATCGAAGCCCGCTCACGAGCTGGCGATCTCGACGACCTCGATCAATCGATCTCCTCGCTACAAAACCAGGTCGCCAAGCTGATGCCCGAGCTCGACAAATTCACTGCCGAGCAATCGGCCCCCTAACGCAATTTCAGCACCCCGGCTGCTGATGAATAAGCCACAGAATCTTTCGTGACACAGCACAGCCGGGGTGCTTTCAAGTCGCTAACTACTGGCAGTCCGTCCCTTGTGATCGCTTCAAGCGACTGCTAAAATCCGGGGCTCTCTTTACCACCCTTGCGTCCAACGCGTCATAGCAACCCACGAAAACCCATCTCCAACATGAGCAATCCCCTCCGTATCGCCGTCATCGGCGGCGATGGCACCGGTCCTGAAGTCGCCGCCGAGGGCCTCAAGGTACTCGCCGCGGTCGCCAAGCTCGAAGATTTTCAATTAGAACTGACCCACTTCGACTGGGGAGGCGATCGCTATTTGAAAACCGGCGCGGCACGTCCGGAAGACGCCGCCGACCAGCTTCGCAAGTTCGACGTTGTCTATCTCGGCGCCG
>CAUYYY010000123.1:0-6452 GCA_963577165.1 Planctomycetota bacterium
TAGCTGAAGACTATCGCCGCGCAGGTCGGCGTGGGCGATGACGCCGTCCTGTTGGTAGTGGTGGCCGAGGATCAGCAGACGCTGGCCCAACTTGGCCCGTACCGCGTCGATCCGCTCCGATAGATGCGCGTCGTCGAGCGACTTGTACGGGGCCAGTTCAAAAGCGGGTGAGGTGGATTCGGTGACGGTGCTCATCGTGCTACCAGGTTTCGCACGATGGGCCAACGTGGCGGCGCGCGAATGGAGAAAATAGGGGAACCATCTCTGATAGGTAAGTATACGCACTACCAGATGTTCGAGACAGGGCCCGGCGGACGAGCCGGAAGTGTGAAAAACAAGCAAACTGGGCAAAGTTTGCCGGCCCGTTGCTCCGATAGTAGACAACGCGTGTGTACGCCAAGATTTGTCGCAAAATGCTAGCAACGTGGGCCCGTGTCGATGGCAGAATTGACTCCAGAAATCGCGTCCGAGGTGGTGGCCGCCTGCCAGGCCGGCGCCGGCGAGGTGGCTGAGGCGCTTTCGCGGGCGCTGGACCAGACGATCGAGGTCACGCCGGGCGAGTCGGCCCCGTTGGACCCAGAGCAAAGGACGGCCGAACTGGCCGAGCCGGGTCTGGCCGTCGTCATGACGTTTGGCGATGTGGGTGCGGTGGCCGTGTTGAGCGAGTCGAGCGGTCTGTTGCCCGACTGGTGTGCCGAACCGGACGCGACAGGCGAAAGCAAGCTCAGCACACTGGCCCAGGAACTGAGCATGCTGCTCATTCCTGAGACCTTGATGGCCGACCAGTTTCAAGCCACACGGGTCGAAAATCTTGCAGAGGCTTTGGCCGCCGGTCAGTTGGCGGACGACGCGGTTCGCGTATTGCTGGAATTGTCAGCAGGCGAATCGAAGGGAACACTCAGCGTCATTTGGCCGTTGGCCGCTCCGGGCGCCATGCTTGGTTCGGACGACGCCGAAGAAGCGGCGACTGATGAGGCGGGCACCGACGAGACTGCCACCGAAAAGGCCGCGGAAGCGGCATCGAGTGAGGCCCCGGCGACGCGTAGCGTCGCGGCTACGAAAGAAACCGAGTCGTCGGAAAAGAAATTGGCCGGGATCGTTCAACAAGCCGGTGTAGAGCGGGGCATCGAAAGGTTGCCCGCATATACGCAAAGCTTGCTGCGGATTCGGGTGCCGGTGGTGGTGACGCTGGCGTCAAAAAAACAGCCGGTCAGCCAGATCATCTCGCTCGGTCCCGGGTCGATCATCAATTTCGAGAAGTCATGTGACGAGCTTCTCGATTTGGAAGTGGGTGGTCAGAGGATCGCCCGCGGCGAAGCGGTGAAGGTCGGCGACAAATTTGGCCTCCGTATCAATTCGATCGCGCTGCCAGACGAGCGATTTCACCGGGTCCAGCCACCCGCCCAACCATCCCTGACTTCGGTCACCCGTGCGAGTATAATGCACGGGCTGTTACCGACTTCGATTCGACGGAATTCGATTCAACGGGAAGAACGCGTCCGATGATTTTCATCATCGACAACTACGATTCGTTTACATACAACCTCGTGCAGCGGCTCGGTGAGATCGATTCGTCGCTGGAGATTCAGGTCGTTCGCAACGACAAGATAACGCCCGAGGAGATCGCGGAGCTCGAGCCGGAGCGTCTGATTATTTCGCCCGGTCCCTGCACACCCAGCGAGGCGGGCATTTCGGTCGACGTGGTTAAACAGTTCGCCGGTCGTGTGCCGCTGTTGGGCGTTTGTCTGGGACATCAGTCGATTGCCCAAGCCTTCGGCGCGGAAATTGTGCGAGCGCCGCGTCTGATGCACGGCAAGACAGACATGATTCACCACGATGACTCGTCGCTGCTGGCCGGTTTAGAGAATCCGTTTCAGGCGTCGCGTTACCACAGCCTTATCATTCGCAACGACACCTTGCCCGACGAGTTTGTGGTCTCGGCCTGGAGCGACACCGATACGGGCGAACGCGAGATCATGGGCATTCGGCATCGCGAGTATCCGTTGTTTGGTTTGCAGTTTCATCCGGAGAGCTTTCTTACCGACTGTGGGACCGAGCTATTGAGGCGTTTTGTGAACCTGCCGGCAGCGTAACTGCTGTCGTCGGATTGTTTCTAGCCGCTCGCCGCGGCGAGCGGCTAGAAAAGTAGCTTAGAGACGAGCGAATCGCAGCCATGCTGTCTGTCGACGAAGCCCTCGCGCTGGTTTTGGAGCATGTTGAGCCGCTGCCGTCGGTCAATGTGTCAGCCAGCGATGCGCTGGGAATGGTGCTCAATGAAGACGTGATCAGCGATGTCAATTCGCCGCCACACAACAAATCCACCATGGATGGTTACGCGGTTGTCTCGAGTGACAGCGGTGAGCTGCGGGTGATCGAAGAAGTGGCCGCCGGCGATGTGCCGCATCATGCGGTGACCCCGGGCAGCACGACACGGATCATGACCGGCTCGCCGATTCCCGAAGGCGCCGACGCGGTGGTCATCGTCGAGCGGACCGAAACGATCGATGGCGACCGCGTTCGCCTGCTCGACCCGACGATCACCGCCGGCCAGAACATCATGCCGCTCGGCACGTCGCTTCGCCGCGACGAAGTCGTGCTGACACGCGGCACGGAGATTCGCCCTGTGGAAATCGGTCTGCTGGCCGAAGTGGGTCACACGCGGGTCGAGGTTACACCTTGGCCGAGCGTCGCGGTGCTCTCGACCGGTAACGAATTGGTGCCACCGGGCGAGGTGCCTACGGCCGGCCATCTGCGAAATAGCAACGGTCCCATGCTGACAGCCGCCGTTGTGCGGACCGGCGCCAAGGCAATCCATCTCGGCACAGCGCCCGACGACAAGCAGGCGCTCGACCAGATGGCCCGTTCCGGATTGGAACACGATGTGCTGATTCTCTCGGGCGGCGTCTCCGCGGGACTTTACGATCTGGTACCACAGATACTCACGGAGCTCGGCGTCGAGCAAGTGTTCCACAAGGTTCGCCTGAAGCCGGGAAAGCCGATGTGGTTTGGCGTCAAGGACTCAGGAGAGCGACGTACGATGGTGTTCGCGTTGCCAGGCAATCCGGTTAGCAGCTTGGTCTGTTTCGAGTTGTTTGTTCGGGCGGCGATCCATCGACTCGCCGGGCGTCGCCAGGTGGAGCGAGTGCGGACAACCGCGCGACTGGGCATCGAGTACCATCAAACGTGTGATCGCGATACCTATCATCCGGCGCGGCTGACGAGCGATGCGCCGCTGCCGCGCGTGGAGCCGGTGCCGTGGCGCGGTTCGGGCGACCTGCGTGCCTTGGCGGACGCCAATGCGTTGATCGTGCTCCCGGCGGGTGATCATTTCTTGGCCGACGGCGACGAGGTTGAGGTGATCTGGCTGGACGAAACGTGCTGCAGGCCGTAGTTTGGCGGCATGAATCGATCGGCAGCAAACGACTCGGGCAGTTGTGTCGCGGCTCACAAACGTCTGCCCGCCTGGTTCGACACGACGTCAGGCCTGGCGGTGCTCGGCAGTCTGCTGATGTGGATCGCCGTGCCGCCCTGCGATCTGTGGCTGCTGGGTTGGATAGCGCCGATCCCGTGGCTGCTGCTCGTTCAAAAAAAACAACTGAGCGGTCGGCGACCGTATCGGGCTCTCTGGCTGGCCGGCTTTTTGTTTTGGTTGCTGGCCGTGCATTGGTTGCGATTGCCCCATCCGGCGACGCATCTCGGCTGGCTGGCGCTGTCGTTTTATCTGGCGTTTTACCTGCCGGCGTTCGTCGCCACCGTTCGCGTCGGTGTTCACACGCTGCGCGTGCCGCTCGTCATCGCCGCGCCGGTTGTGTGGACCGGCCTGGAGTTGGCTCGCGCGCACCTGCTTTCGGGATTCCTGATGGCGGCGCTCGGTCATACTCAGTATCGCTGGATTGCACTGATTCAGACCAGCGACTTGGCGGGCGGCTACTCGGTGAGTTTTGTGGTGATGTTCGTCGCGGCATGTTTGGCGGAAATCCGGCCGGCCGATGGCCGGCCGTGGCGGTTGTGGCCGGCCGTCGCGGCGCTCGTGATGATGGCGGCCGTTTTGACCTACGGCACCGCGCGGATTGCGGATGTCTCACCGCGCGAAGGGCCGACTGTGGCGCTGATTCAAGGCTCGATTGAAGCGGATTGGAAGTCAAACCCTGAGAAGCAGCAGCGTATCTTCGAGCAATACTTTCGTCTTTCTGAAACGGCTCGCAGTGAGGCGGGACGTTTGGACCTGATCGTGTGGCCCGAGACGATGTTTCGCCAGCCGATCGTCGAGATCGGTCCCGCGGAGCAAGCGGCAGATGACGGTGCGTTGAAAAACGGGGACTGGCTCCCGAACGGTCGCGGAAATCTCGGAAACCAAGAACAGACGAGGGTGCCTGTCCCCCTTTTTCAACCCGGGACGCCCAAGCTCATCGCTCAAATCGCTCGGTTGCTTGACACGCCGCTGCTGCTCGGGCTGGAGTCACGACGGTATAAGCGGCCGGAGGAGCTCGAACGTTTTAACGCAGCCCAAGCGGCTGATCGCAACGGAAGGTTGGTCGATCGCTACGATAAGATGCATCTGGTCATGTTTGGCGAATACGTTCCGCTCGCCCGGCTGGTGCCCCAGTTGTATCAGCTCACACCACTCGGTGGCGGCCTATCGGCCGGCAGCGAACCGAAAGCGATCGACCTCGAAGGTGTTCGCTACGCGCCGAGCATCTGTTTCGAGACGGTGCTGCCGCACTTGATCCGGCGACAGGTCCGCACGCTGACCGACGCCGGACAGGAGCCCGACGTGCTGGTGAATCTCACGAACGATGCTTGGTTTTGGGGATCGAGTGAGTTGGACATGCATCTGATATGCGGCGTGTTTCGTGCGGTCGAGTGTCGCAAACCGCTGCTCGTGGCGGCCAACTCAGGCATCTCGGCCTGGATCGATGCCGACGGGCGGATTCGCGCCAAATGCGCCAAGCAGCAGGAGGACATCTTGATCGCTCGCACGGAGCTCGACTCGAGGCGGAGCGTCTACCTGTCGATCGGCGATTGGCCAGTCGGGCTCTGCCTGGTCGCGACCGTGGTAATGGCCATCGCGGGATGGTTTCAGAATAGACGTAAAAGATATCTATAAAATGACTTAGGTGACTTAATAGAGATTCAAAAGCAATCTCCATTGGGTTGTGCGAGTCTATGCAAATCCTCTAAATTAACGGGTGAAAATTGACGCAATGCCGCCTCCCTGATTATACTGAAATGAACCCGGCAAGCGGAACTATCTCGTGATATAGCATCAACTTCGGGCTTCCAGCTTCTGGGGCGGATGGGCAGAGCAACAGCGAGCCCGAAAGCACCCCGGCTGCTTTCCAATACAACTTTCCAATGCCCCTATCTGCCTCAAGCAGCCGGGGTGCTGTTCAACGCTATTTCGTAGGAACTCATCGGATGAAGATCGTCGGCAAGATCTTCGTGGTTTTGACCCTCCTCATGAGCCTGGTATTGTTGGCGTTTGCCATCTCGGTCAGCTCATGGGGTCCTCACTGGCGAGCGATTGCCAAGCGTCCTCGCTCGGAAGTCGGGCCCGGGAGTCCACTCGGTTTGGAATATCAGCTTGCCGACGTCAGTACGGCCGTCAATCAACAGCAGGATAAGAACACACGATTACGCGACGAGATCGAGCGGATTCGGCTTTCGGAGCCGAACAGTCCCTATCGACGCCAACTGCAAGGTTTGCAGGCGCAGGTCAACGAATTGCAGGTGGAGAATAATCGGCGAGAGAAGGAACTCAATCAGCAGAGCACCGAAGTTCGCACCAAGACGGCTCAGGTTGGCAGCATGCAGCGTTATCTGACCAAGCGGGTTGCCGAGATGGACCGGCTGTTGGCGGAACTTCGTGGTCAGCTCGAATTGGGGGACGAGCAGTTTCATCGCTTCGTGGCGAGCCACGACACGCTACAAATCCAAGCGGCGATCATTCGAGAAGAGAAAGAGTATTTTCGGGCCACGACGGAGCGTATCGCGCACGGCCAAACAGCGCTGGTTGCTCATGGCGTCGATCCCGATTCGCCGCCCGAGGGCCGTACCCCGCGAGTTCGCGGCGTGATCACGAGCCTGGGCACTCGGGATTTAATTGAGCTTTCGATTGGCGAAGATGATGGTTTGCGTGCCGGGCAAACGGTGGAACTCTATCGCGGTCACAAGTATTTGGGCCGTGCGGAAGTGGTGCGAACGGCTGCCGACAAGTCGGTGGCGAAAATCCTCAAACAGTATCAAAAGTCGCTGTTGCGAAAGGGCGACCTTGTGGCAACCAGACTCAAAATCGGATAAATCCCATGACCTTTTTCGAAAAAATCTTGGTCGTTTTGATTCTGATAACCAGCATCATCTTTGCTGCGTTGTCGCTGACCGTCTACAACACGCATCAGCATTGGCAAGAGATCGTCAAATTGTCGAGTCCGGCGCCGGGCAAGCCACTCGGC
>CAUYYY010000124.1:0-6388 GCA_963577165.1 Planctomycetota bacterium
GACTTGCGCCAATTCCGACCCGAAAATATTTCAGAAAAAGTCGTTTTGCCACATCGTTGGGGAACTTGGGGTAGGATGCGTTTATGATGGCAAACGCCGGCGCGATTGCAACCCCCCATTAAGATGAAAATACGTGTTTTGGAATGGAGATCAGTCGCGCCAGTTGACGGCGGGCCAGAGGAGAGCCGTACCGTCGCGACTGCCGGTGAGAATGTGCAGGCCGTCGGGCGAAAAGGCCACGGACGTCACGTCGCGACCGTGACCACGGAGCGTGAGAATCTCGCGTCCGCTGATTGCGTCCCAGAGTTTGGCCGTGCTGTCCTGGCTGCCTGTGAGCACACGGCGACCGTCCGGCGAAAAGGCGACTGAGGTGACGCTAGCCGTGTGTCCTTCGAGCGGTGTCTCGATTCGTCGTTGTCGGCCGGTGACGGCGCTGAAAATCTTGGCCGTGTTGTCTTCGCTACCGGTGGCGATCCACTGACCGTCGGATGAATAAGCCGCACACAGCAGACCGTCTTGGTGAGAGGTGAGCGTGTGAACGAGCTGGCTCGTTTCGCGGTTCCAGATGCGAGCCGTTTGATCGGCAGACGCGGTGAGGACGAACTGACCATCGGGCGAAAACAGCGCACAGCGTACACGATCGGAGTGTCCGGCGAATTCGCGCACCACACGACCAGTTGTGGCATCCCAAAGTTTGGCAGTGTGGTCATCGCTGGCGGTCAAGATATGGTGACCTTCGGCGTCGGGCGAGAACACGGCCGAGTTAACGTTTTGCGTATGGCCACCGTCGAGTTTGAGAATCGCACGGCCGGTTTCGACGTCCCAGACCTTGGCTGTGTTATCCCAACTGCCGGTCACGATGCGACGACCATCGGCCGAGAAATGCGCCGAAGCCACCGTGGCATGGGGGCTGAACGCCAGCGTTTCACTGCCGGATTCGAGGTCGAAAAGCCGGGCATCGTTGCCGCCGACCGCGAGGAGACGTTGTCCGTCGGGCGTAAAAACGGCTGACCAGATGAGCGCGCCATGTCGGTCGATGTCGAGAAATCTAACAGATCCGAGATACGTTGTTGGTCTCTCTGCGTTGTCTTCGGCGATGTTCCAGATGGCGAGCCGGTTGTCGAAGATGGCAAGGACAGCCTGCCCGCCGTCGGGTGAAAACGCGACCGAGTTGATCCGGTAGCCGACTGCCTCGTCCCGCACGTTCACTTCTCGCACAAGGGTTCCGTTTTGCGAATTCCAAAGTCGCGCAGTGCCGTCGGCACAGGCGGTTATCACAAACCGGCCATCGGGGGCAACGTCCATGGCGAGGACCGAGTCGCCGTGGGCGAGCCCTAATTCGGCAATCTCTTCGCCGCTCGCGACGTCCCACTGGACAACCGAACCGTCGACACTGGCGGTTAAAAGTCGTTGGCCCGAGGGGTGGAACACGGCGGCGGTGATACTGCCTGAGTGAGATCGGAGCGTGGCGATCCGCTCACCAGATGCGGCGTTCCAGAGCACGCCAAGTCCCTGCTCGTCGCCCGTGAACATCACTAGATCGTCTGGTGCAAACGCGACGGCGGTGACCTCGGCCTCGTGCAACCGACCGAACTGTGCGTTGGGTAGCGGTAGCGGCTGGCCCGTTTCGACGTTCCAAAGCCGTATGCCGCGATCGTTGCTGCCGGTGAGGATGAGGCGACCGCTGTGCGAGAGTGCCAGCGCGGCGGCACGGCCGGTGCCGACGAGTTCGACTTGTTGTGTGCCGGTCGCAACACGCCAGACGCGGGCCGTGTTGTCACCGGCAGCCGTAATCAGGCGTCGTCCATCGGACGAGAAAACGGCGCGCGAGGCGAGATAAGCGTGACCTTCGGCCAACACTTTGACGCCCTGGCCTGTCTCGACGTTCCAGATGCGAGCCGATCGGTCACCGCTGGCAGTGACCACGAAGCGGCCATCGGTCGAGAATGTGGCATCGAGCACATCGTCGTCGTGTCGGGCAATGGTCGGAGCGTGAAGCGTTCGGTTTTCACGGTAGTCGGCCAGGCTCCACAGCTTCGCCTGGCCGTCATGGCTGGCCGAGAGCAGCCGGTCACCGCTAGGTGAAAACAGGGCAGCGGTTACCCGCTGACTGTGGCCGCGTAGTGTTTTCACCAGCCGACCGGTTTCGGCATCCCAGACGCGAAGCGTGTTGTCGTTGCCACCGCTGAGCACACGTCGCGCATCGGTGGGTGAGAAAACGACACTGCGGACCGGCGCTTCGTGACCATCAAGCGGGCGAAACGGTTGCGGCTCGGCGGACCCACCGGCAGCGATTTCGCGCAAGTTGGTCGCACGGGTTTCGTCCACGTCCCAAACTAATACGCGGCGATCGTATCCGCCGCTGGCGACCTGGCGACCGTCGGGCGAGAAGGCCGCGCAAAGCACGGGGCCTCGGTGACCATGAAATTTTCGCAGTTGGCCAACGGGGTCGGCGGGGCCGGTCACGGGCCAGAGAATCGCGGTGCCATCTTGGCTGGCTGTGACAATCGTTTGTTCGTCGGGCGCGAACGCCGCGGACCAAACCCAGCCGTTGTGGCCGACAAAATCGCGGATCGGTTTGGTCGGCTGGTCGAGAGCCCAAAGTTTGGCGGTTCCGTCGTACGATGCGGAGAGCAGCCGGCGCGAGTCACGCGAGAAGGCGACGCTGAGCACGGCGTCGGTGTGGCCTCTTAGCGAGCCGAGACGCTGGCCGCTCGTAGCATCCCAGAGCGTTACATAACTGTCTTCAAGACTGCTGCCCGTGGCGATCCGCTTGCCGTCGGGCGAAAACGCGACCGCGAAAACATAGGCGCCCGGATGGGGCAGTTCGGCGAGCAAGCGGCCTGTTGCCGCCAGCCAAATGTGTGCCAGGCCGTCGCGCGATCCGGTAACGAACTTGGTTCCGTCGGCAGAGAAGGCCACGGCGTCGAGCGCCGCGCCGGCGTCGAAGTCGTGGAGGCTTAAGTCACAGAGATACCGCAACCGGCCCCACTCCCAATGGCGTAGGCCGGCCAGTTCGGCATTTTGATCGGGCGTGTAGAAATCGAGCAGTCGCAGGGCGTCACGAAAAGCGTTTTCTTCGGTTTTAGCGGCGGCCAGGCCGATCCGTGCAATGTAGGCTTGATATTCTTCTTGGCGGCGGGCCTCTTGGGCAAAATCACGCTGCTCTACGGCAACTTCCTCCGCCGCCTTGGCTGCGCGCTCCGCTTCACGAGCTTCTTCGGCACTTTTCTCGGCGTGCAGGCGTTCCTCTTCTTCCGCGAGCTGTGCCTGATGAGCCGCCCTTTCGGCCCGCCGTGCTACTTGCTCACTCTGCTGGGCCTCTTGTTTAGCGGTTTCCTCTTGCTTGCGGGCGTCATCTGCCAGATCGCGTTGTGTTTCCGCGTCCTCTTTGGCGACGATGGCTGTGTTGCGTTCGGCGCGGATCCAGACAAAGGCGACCGTAAGGACGACCAAGAAGGCGGCCAGCAACACGGCGGCCGCCGCTTTGAACAGTTTCAAGATGCGTTTGCGGGCCCGTGTTTCGTGCTGGGATTTTTTTAATTCATCGAGTAGCGGCGCGTGGTCGGGTTCGTCAGGATCCAGAAGCGAGACGCCTAGCTCGAAGTCTTCACGGCGCTCTGCGCTCTTGGCATACTCGAGACGGGCCTGGATCTGGCCGGCACGGGCCGTCTCGTTGCCGTCCCACATGTTAAGTGCTTCTTGGAAGGCGAACACGGCGCGGGCGAAGTCTTGATAGTCGTCACTCTGGCCGGCCTTTTGCAGTTCCTCACTGGCGCGGTTCGAGAGTACGATGCTTTCGCTGTGGGCCTGATACTCGCGGACGGCCGTCTGAAATTCGAGCACCGTCTCGTAGCGATCTTCTGACTCGGTCGCCATGGCGTGATAGGCGATGCCGAGCAGCTCGCCCGTAGCGTCGGTCGGTTGGATTTCGTTGTGGGCCGCTGCGACAAGACATTCATGGACGTTCTTGCCCGTGTGGGGTGTTTTGCCCGTGATGATTTCAAACAGAACGGCGCCGAGCAGGTAGACGTCGCTGGCGAAACCGATTTGTGCGAAGGGGCCGGTGGCCATCTCTGGCGACATGTAGGCAGGTGTTCCGCCCATGCTGTCGTCCGAGGTGATAAACTGTTCATGACGAAAATTCGAAGTGGCCAACGCAAGCCCCCAGTCCATGAGCAGCACTTCGCCAAAGTCGCCGAGCATGATGTTTTCGGGCTTCAGGTCGCGATGGATCACGCCATTAGCATGAGCGAAGGCAACGGCGTCGGCCACCTTCATGAGGATTCCCAAGTTCTCGGCGAAAGACTTTTCGGCGACGGCGGCGGACCAGGGTGTGCCCTGGACGCGCTTCATCGAATAGAAGAGTGACCCATCTTCGCTGGTGCCGAGTTCGTAGATGGGAACGATGTTTGGATGGTCCAGATCGCCGGTGACCACCGCTTCGGTCATGAATTTGCCACGTTGCGGCGCGGCCTTGGCGGTGTCCGTCTTGAGCATCTTGATGGCCACGGTTCGATCGACCGAGGCTTGGCGGGCCGCGTAGACCACACCCATGCCACCGCGGCCGATCACGTCGAGCAGTTCGTAGTCGGCTCCAGTGGTGAAGGGATCTTTGATTTCGCGCACGGCCCGAGGGCTAACGACCAGTGTTGACTTGCCGATGTTGGTGCCTTCGTGATCTGGCTTGAGCGTCATCGTGGCGTCGATGTCAGGTGTAAACGAACTCTGCCACGTGCGGGTCATGCGATCGGTCTGATCGGCAGACAGTTCGCGCCGGACCGGCTTGATGGGAGCAAGCTTGCGGGCCGCTACCGCCTCGACGTCGAGCGATACGGTAATGTCCGAGGGAATGCCGACCGTAGCGGGCAGATCGACCGTCTTCTTGACACCGGAATCCTCAACGTCGTCGTCTCCCAATTCGAGTTCGAGCTCGTCGTCTATGTCGAACTCGTCTAGGTCGAACTCATCCGGCACGTCATCGGGAACAAACTCGATCGTTTCGTCAGGGTTAGCGCCCGATGTCTGGCCAATATCGTCCGGCGCCGCGCCGGTCGGCAGCGCATGCCCACAGGTGGAGCACTTTCCGGCCGCCTGATCGGCTGGGCTTAGCTCGGATCGACAGTAGGAACAGCGGGATGTGGCCATGGTTGTTCCGAGTTACGAGACACGATCTTGGATATCGGCCTGGCGGATGCGACGACAGAGCCGTGCCGCCTTGGTAATCGGTCGTGGTGACGGTTGTTGCATGGCACGGTCGACGCGTTGTTGCCAAGACGTGCCACGAGCGTAGACGATGGCCGTGGCGGCCGTGCCGATCGACGTTCCTCCGAAAACAACGGGATTAACAGTAAGGCTGTGGTGCTGTGGCACACTGCGATTGGAAACGTCCGGGTGATTATCTGCCGAAACTTCGGCCGAAGCGATCGCCGTCTCGATATCTCCCAACCAAGCGGGCGGCACATGGCTCTGTTTGTCGTTCTCGTTCGTGTTTTCCGCTGTATCGGCTGGAACGTTCGGTTTGGCCATCGGCTGGGGCGGAAGATCGCGGAGCTGCTCGGCCGCGTCGGCTGGATCAATCGGTCGGCCGCCGCGAATCTGAAAATCGAGCACGAGGCGCTCCGTGCCATCGGCGCGAATCAGGTAGATGCGATAGTGGTCATCCGGTAGTTTGGCGAACAGTTCGGCAAGGTGATCGAGCACGTCATCTTTCAACGGGACATCGTCGCCTTCTTTTTCGATGGGCGAAACAACTCGCAACACGTAACTTTTTTCCGCCACAGGCGAGGCGATCGACCGACTGGGACGAAAATCAGACGTACCCAACGGTTCGGTGAAGTTTCGCGGTGGTTCGGGCGTGATGATCAACTCGGGCAGAGTTAGGTCAGCTAGTGCTCCGCCGGGTGAAGGCAGCGCACCAACCGGCGGCACCGTGATCGCAATCACGAAAACTTCGAACGTGGCACTGTCGCTGCCACCGTCGTCGTCAAACACGGTGACAGTGACCGTGAATGTGCCGCCGGCTGCAAAGCTATGGTTGCCATCAAATGAGCCGGCCGTGAGCACCCCGAGCCCGCCCGGCGTGTCGATCGTCGGCACGCCGAAGCTGGGAAGCATGCCGTCGCCCCAATCGATGTTGAAGACGAACGACTCGATCAGTTCGCCACCGATATTCAGCGGATTATCGAAGCCGGGATCGGTAAACACGCCGATGTCGGTGATGTCTAGCAATTCATTCTGGAAGAGAACTCGATCGCCCGGCACCGTGAGCGATGGGGCGACGTTGTCAACCGTGACGGTCAGTGTGTCGACCGCCATACCCCCGTCGTCGTCCAGCACCGTGACGGTCACCGTGTAGAGTCCGTTGTCCGCATAAATGTGGCTGCCT